>JAFOFM010000207.1 GCA_017387265.1 Peptococcaceae bacterium
ACTTCGCCAAACACCATACGCAGCGATTCACCGCTTGGACTGCTCCAGCTTCTAAGCTGCGGTACAGTACCCATACCCAGTTCTGCCATCTGTTCCATAGCTTCTGTATCAAAGCCTACACCGAGTTCTTTTACTTTGGTCATTACAGTGGTCAGTTCGGTATCTCCGGTTGGCACCATAACCGGAATGGTAACCACCGGCACGTTCCCCGGATAATAAGCGGAACCCGCCACTTTCAGCAGCGTATGTTCTTTTACCTGTTCAGCAATGGTATTATCTAAAATTGCCACATAAACCGTTGCCTCATTAACCGGCAGTTCTCCGGATACCTGGTTATAGAATGTAGTGTTCCGGATGCTTTGTCCAAGCTGCAGAGATACCTGCCCGTTATTAGCCAGATCGCCAAGGCTCCATTCTTTATACAGTACAGCGGAAACACCACGCTTCTGCATTTCTGCTGTCAGTTCTTCTTCTGTCATATCATTGCCGTTTGCCAGTGCAACAATGTCATTGTAGTTTACTACCATCTGGACATTTCTGTATTCTGCCTCCGACTGCATACGCTGTCCCCACAGAGTCAGACTGCATACAACTGCGATTGCCACCAGCAGCCAGCCAAGCTGTTTCATTCGTTTCAGATTCATATCAGCACTCCCTTATTAATTCACAGTTATATTTATTGTATCATAGATAATAGCGGCATTTCAATAAACACCCGTGTTTTGCCGCCAGATTTCCACAAAATAAAAACTGCTGCATGGATAGCCCACACAGCAGTCTGTTATTAATTTTCAGTCGATTCGATTGTTTCTGCCTTTTTTACCGCAGCCTTTGCATTTTTGTTTGCGTTTTTCTTTTCCATCTCTCTCTGTTTTTTCTTGGATGGGTTCTGCGGAGGATTTTTCTTTTTCTCTTTCTTTGGTTTTTCTTCACGAATCCCTTTTCGTTCTGCCTCGGTTGGCTGTGTTTTCCCGATACGGAAAATCTCAGCGCCAGTACGTTTCGCAACGCCCCATTTTTCTTCGTTTTTACGTTTTTTCGTGAACCATGCCACGGAAATAATCGCCATGAAAGTCAGCAGAATCAGAGGAAGTCTCATATCCCCCTGCTGCATTAATGTCCCAAAGAAGCAGATCAGCGCAGCCGATGTGCTGAACAGGGTCATAAAGCGAAGCAGTTCTTCAATAGCGCGATCTCTTAATTTATCATCAAAGCTTTTCCATCTTTCTACAAATTTCATGATTACAGCCTCCAACTATTATTAACTTATTAAAACGATAAAGGTATTATATCAATTACCAGCACAAATAGCAACAATGGACAGCAAATTCTTTTCGTGTTATAATCTTCAGCAACTACCGTTCAGAAAAGAGGATTGCCCATGTCTATTGAAATCGTACGTGACTACTTAAAACAGTTCCAGGCGGATGACCGCATTCTGGAATTTGAAACATCCAGTGCCACTGTAGAGCTGGCGGCTCAGGCAGTAGGATGTATTCCGGCCCGCATTGCCAAGACATTATCCTTTTACACCGAAGATGGCTGCATGTTAATCGTCGCAGCCGGCGATGCCAAAATTGATAACAGCAAATTCAAACATTTTTTCGGCTACAAAGCAAAAATGCTGAATGCTGAAGACGTTGTTACTATGACAAACCATGCCATCGGCGGCGTCTGCCCGTTTGGCGTTCCTGAAAATGCAGCCGTGTATCTGGATAAATCCCTGCAGCGCTTTGATACCATCTTCCCGGCATGCGGAAGCAGCAACAGCGCTATCGAATTAGATTGCGACACGCTCTTTACCTATTCTCGTGCAAAAGAATGGATTGATGTATGCAAAGGCTGGCAGGACGAAGTATAAACCGCATGGAATGAGGTGAACGATACATGGATATCACACAGACTTTTTATGATAACCTGGCACCCCATTACGACAAACTGTTTCTTGACTGGCAGAGCGCTACGCAGGAACAGGCTCAGATTTTAAGCCGGCTGCTTCAGAATTACGGATTCGATACCAGTGCCCGTATTCTGGACTGCGCCTGCGGAATCGGAACACAGGCTATCGGTCTCGCTGCTCGGGGATACTCCGTAACCGCATCTGATATCAGCAGCGGTGCACTGGCAGAAGCAAAAAAGCGAGCAAATGCCGGCCAGGTGACTGTTCAATTCAAACACGCTGACTTCTGCGCACTAGCGGAAACCTTTGCAGAACCATTTGATGTTGTACTTGTGATGGATAATGCATTACCGCATATGCTGTCCAGAAATGCACTGGATAGCGCCATTCAGAGCATTACCGGCCAGTTGTCGCCCGGCGGCATACTGATTGCCAGCATTCGGGATTATGACGCCCTGCTTGAAAACAAACCGCCTTATTCTCCTCCTTATATTCATAAAACCGGGCAGGGCCAGAGAGTCTCTTTTCAGACATGGACCTGGAAAGATGACCATTATACATTAGTACAGTATATCATCGACGATGCCGATACGCTGCAGATCAGCAAATTCGAATGCGAGTACCGTGCAACACGAAGAAAAGAACTATCCGAGCTGCTGTTTGCCCATGGATGTCAGGATGTGCACTGGCTATTCCCGGAAGAGACCGGCTTTTATCAGCCCATCGTTATTGCAAAAAAATAAACACGTTCCCAAAATAAAAGAAAGCCGGACTGTATATCACTGCAGTCCGGCTTTCTTTTTATAACCACTGGCATCACCAGTGCAATTTATTACGCTACATAAAAGAATATCATGAAGAAGTGAAACAGACTGCCGGCCAGCACAAACATATGAAACAGCTCGTGAAATCCAAACTGTGCGGAGATGTTGGGCTTCTTCAGGATATAAATAACCCCGCCAACCGTATAACTGATACCACCTAAAGCCAGCAGCAGAACTGCCATACCGCTCATGGACTGAAAGATCGAAATGTCAAACAGAATGGCCCAGCCCATTGCAATATATAAAACAGTCTGCAGCCAGCGAGGTGCTGAAAACCAGCACAGCTTAATTACAATCCCGATGATGGCGCAGGCCCACATGGCAATGGTAAAAATCCATCCTTCCAGCCCTGCCAGATATTTAAGCAGAATCGGTGTGTACGTGCCTGCAATCAGCACATAAATCATGGCATGATCCAGTTTGCGCAATACCAGAAGTGTTTTTTGCGATCCATTAAAAAAATGATAAATGGAGCTGGCAGAATACAACGCCACCAGAGAACACCCAAACAGAATAACACCCACCAGCACTTTTACGGACCACTCTGACCAGATCAACGTTTTTAAAATCAGCAGCACCGTTGCCAGTGCAAAAAAGACAGCCCCAATACAATGACTCATACTGCTGATTGGATCACGCGCTTTTATCATATAACGAGACATAGCAAATCCTCCTGCGTTGTAAAAATACATCATCTAGTTTTTATTACTAGATGATGTATTAATCATAGCACTCCTCAGATTAAAATGCAATACGTCTCTTATTGTATACATGATTTTTAAAATGATTCGTCTAGTCTTTC
>JAFOFM010000208.1 GCA_017387265.1 Peptococcaceae bacterium
GATTGAATATGCCAATGAAGAAGACCTGACACTGGTTATTAATAAAGGCGAAGCAGAATTAATCGGTCTGGAGATTCCAGCAGAACTGATGAATCAGGCAGAAATTGTAGTAACCAGATAATTCTATGGAATGACTATAAAAACAGGACAATTAAAGAACAGTATTATTAATATCTAAACTGTTGTATAACATTTTTCAGCAGTATTATTGCAAAAATATAAAAAGTGGTCTAAAATAGTAGCAGACTTTATTTGCAGGATGGTAGAAGGGAGTTTTACAGAATGAGTATGAGTTTATTGACATCCACACTGTGGCAGGGGCTGCTGTGGGGGATTCTGGCGCTGGGTGTTTTCTTAACATACCGCGTACTGGATGTTGCCGATTTAACAGTAGAGGGCAGCTATCCATTAGGGGCTGCTGTAGGCGTTTCGTATATTGCTGGCGGCGGTTCTCCGGTTATGGCTGTAGTTCTGGCATTTTTAGCTGGTTCTGTTGCAGGGGTTGTAACTGGTTTATTACACACAAAATTAAAAATTCCGGCATTACTGGCTGGTATTTTAACTATGATTGGTCTTTACTCCATTAATATTCGTGTAATGGGGGATAAATCCAACGTATCTATTTTACGTATGGATACTATCTATACCTTCTTTGAAAATTTCGGACTGGGCAAAAACGAAAGTATTCTGGTTTGCGGTCTGATTTTTGTAGTAACATTAATTGTATTCCTGTACTGGTTCTTTGGTACAGAAATCGGTGCGGCAATTCGTGCAACCGGCTGCAATAAACAGATGATTCGTGCACAGGGTGTTGATACCGATATCACCATTATTTTAGGCTTATTAATCAGTAATGGTATGGTAGCTATGGCTGGTGCGTTAATCGGTCAGAGCCAGGGCTTTGCCGATGTAGGGATGGGTACAGGTACCATTGTTATTGGTCTGGCTTCGGTTATTATCGGGGAAGTATTATTTGGTACCCGTAACTTTATGAACTGGCTGTTAGCAGTAGTGGGCGGTTCTATTGTATATCGTGTTGTTATTGCTGCTGTACTGAAAATGGGTATGAACCAGAACGATATGAAACTGCTGACAGCAAGTATTGTAGTTATCGCTCTGGCTATGCCGCTGATTAAAGAAAAAATCAAAAATGCGAAGGGGGCGTAATCCATGTTAGACGTAAAAGAAATCCGAAAAACTTTTAATAAAGGGACAATTAATGAAAAACGTGCTCTGCAGGGATTAAGCCTGCATTTAAATGATGGCGACTTTGTAACAGTAATTGGTGGTAATGGTGCCGGCAAGTCGACTATGCTGAATGCAATTGCAGGTCTGTGGCCGGTAGATAGCGGAAGCATCACAATTGATGGCGTAGATGTTACCAAACAGCCGGAACACAAACGCGCTAAATATATTGGCCGTGTATTCCAGGACCCAATGATGGGTACTGCTGCTAATATGCAGATTGAAGAAAATCTGGCGATTGCCAGCCGCCGCGGGAAAATCCCTGGTCTGGCATGGAGTTCTAAAGCAAGTCAGAGAGAAAAATTCCGTGAAATGGTAGCGGAACTGGATTTAGGTTTAGAAGATCGTTTATCCAGCAAAGTAGGGCTGTTATCCGGTGGTCAGCGCCAGGCAGTTACTCTGCTGATGGCAACCATTAACAAACCAAAACTGCTGCTGTTAGACGAACATACCGCAGCACTGGACCCAAAAACTGCTGCAAAAGTACTGGAATTAACTGAACGTATTGTAGAGCGTGATAAATTAACTACACTGATGATTACTCATAACATGCGCGATGCTCTGCGTTGCGGGAATCGTTTAATTATGCTGCACAACGGCCAGATTATTATTGACGTTGCCGGGGAAGAAAAGAAAAACCTGGATGTACCGGACCTGCTGAAAATGTTCGAAAAAGCATCTGGTGCAGAAATGGCAAACGACCGTATGCTGTTAGGTTAAGATTGTTATTAAAAGACACCTTTCGAGGTGTCTTTTTTGTGTCTGTAAATAAAAAACAGGGAATACACATTTGTGTATTCCCTGTTATAGTTGTTGCTATTAGCCCTGTTCAATAATTTTGACAGCCAGTTCTACATGTACGTCTGGATGCAGTTTTACCATTGGACGGTAAGTGCCCAGGGTTTTGATGTTTTCTTCCAGATTGATTTTGCGTTTATCGATTTTGTATCCAGTGGATTTTTCCAGCTGTTCCGCAATTTCTTTACTGGTAACAGCGCCGAACAGTTTACCGCCGGCACCGCATTTTACCTGCATAGTTACAGTGATTTCTTTTAACTTTTCACCTAAAGCAATAGCTTCTGCTTTTTGTGCAGCTGCTTTGTCTGCGCGGATTTTTTCCTGGCGCTGTAATTCTTTCATATTGGCAGGGGTAGCTTCTACTGCCAGTTTCTTTGGAAACAGATAGTTACGTGCGTACCCTTCTTTTGCTTCTAATACCTGATCTTTTTTGCCGACTTTCGGCACGTCCTGTAATAAAATAACTTTCATGATGATTCCTCCTAACCTTTTTGCTCTTTCTTATTATCCACCCTTAGCTTGCGGAAGTCAAACAATAAATCTGCCAGACCGGTTAAAATCAGCCCGACTAAAAAACCTGTAAAGAAAAAAATAACGAAGAAGGCGGTAAATACCTTCATACCCATAGACATTTCTTTAAATTTTAAAACATGCATGGAAAATGCCAGCCCGTTCAGGAAAAGCAGTGCTGCAAATACCAGAAGCAGATTTAAAATCACGATATTCATCCAGCTGATACTGATGTAATCACCGGCCAGCCACAGTGCCCAGACCGCGATTAACGCCCATACAAAACTTCCTGGGAGAATCCAGTTCTGGAATCCGTAAGAGCGTGGAATACGGATTTTAAGACGTTTTAAAATATATGTGGTGATGAAGTAGGTCACGATAGCCATAATACCATGACTGACTACCATCATAGCCGGCATAATACGAATTGCAATGTTGATAATCTGCACAAGAAAGTCACTGATTTGTGTCTGACTCATGCCCTGCTGTGCCAGCATAGCAGTCATGCCGGTGGTTTCATACATAGTCAGCATTTCTTTCTGGTATTCGTCCAGATAAGCGGCAATGTTTTCCGGCGAGAAGCCCATCAGCCCCAGATTAATGAACAGCAGTGCAAGGGCGGCAAAGGCAGCGGCAATAACGCTTGCATGGATGGTTTTTACTGCGCTTTTGCGTTTAAACAGCATATAACCCATAACCCAGCCAAGCAGAATATACTGCAGGCCAACGGCTATGGCACTTAATGGTCCTAAAAATAAAACGGTCAAAATAATTGCCAGTGTACCAGTAAGTGCTCCGGCAAAACTGCCATGCCGTACGGTTACAAGGGTAATAGGAATACTGCAGAATAAAAGCGCAAACATACCGATAAGCGGAAGATTTCCAAGCAGTATTAAAATAATTGTCAGCCCGGCCATAATAGCACCTTCGGTTAAGGCACGGACTGTCATGTTCTGATTCAATGTTGTCACCTCATTTATTATAGTGCAGAATTCTGCATCGGTTTCGTATTCATTGCTTTATTCTATTTTGTTGTGGTTTTTACCTTGTTTTTTATGCAATTTTCTGCGTATCTGGAGGGATTCTGGCGATTGATGCGGGAATATGATATAATGCAGAACAGATAGCAGATAGATAAATGCGAAGGAGCGGATATAAATGATACAGAATCAAGGCTGCTTTCAGACAAAAGGCTGCGCGATTTTAGAACAGTATGAAACAAGAAAACGGCGAAAAGGAATAAAGATTATTGGCGGTATTCTGCTTATTTCTTTCATGCTTGGAATTTTTTTATCGGCAGGAGGTTCCTCCACGCCTTCCGAGGAATATCTTGCGGTACTTCATATTGAGGGTACGATGTCGGAGAATGATGGATATACGTATGATCAGCAGTATCTGTTAGATAGTGTGGAAGAACTGATACAGGATGAGTACAACCAGGGATTGTTACTTTGCATTGATACTCCTGGCGGTGCTGTATATCAGATTGATGAATTATATCTTAAATTAATGGAATACAAAGAAAACACCGGGCGTCCAATCTATGCAGCCGTGGAAAGCTATGCAGCTTCCGGTGGCTATTACGTTGCCTGTGCCGCTGATAAAATCTATGCAAACCGGAATGCTATCACCGGATCTATTGGGGTGATTATGGGCGAATTTATTGATGTCAGCGGGCTTTTAGATCAGCTGGGTGTGGATGTTTCCTATGTATCTACCGGTGCCAATAAAGCTATGGGGAGTTCTTTTGCACCGTTAACTGAAGAACAGCGGGCTATTTATCAGGCAATCTGCGATGAATCCTACGAACGGTTTGTAGCAATTATTTCAGAAAGCCGCAATATGGAGGAGACAGCCGTGCGCAATCTGGCGGATGGCCGTATTTATACTGCAAATCAGGCAGTGCAGAATGGAATGATTGACGGTATTGAATCCTTTGAAGACACATTAAATCGCATGAAAACGGATTTAGGCAATGCCGATATGGAGGTCTGGACTTATCAGTATCAGGGACCGGCAGGGCTTTTTGATTATCTGGCAAGTGGAGATATTCAAAAACTGGCGGATACTTTTACAGGCGAGAAACGCCTGATGGAAAACAGTGAACCGCCAGAAGTTATGATGTATTTCAGCGGGTATTAAAATAAAATTTCTGACTATAAATAAATTTTTTATTGCGCGGAAAATACTTCTGTGCTATACTAAACAAGTTATGAATCCCTGCTCTGACAAAGTCAGGGCCATTAGTCCGGGGGGAGGAGGTGCACAAGATGCGTGATTACGAATTACTGTACATCATTAAACCAGAAGTAGCTGAAGAAGCAATCGATGGCATCATCGAAAAATTCAATGGTATCCTGGTTGGTGAAGGCGCAACTGTAGCTGAAGTTGATAAATGGGGCAAACGTAAACTGGCCTATGAAATCGACAAAAAATATCGTGAAGGTTACTACGTGTTAGTAAAATTCAACGGTCCAGCAGCTGCTGTTGACGAATGCGATCGTCTGATGAAAATCGACGACACCATTCTGCGTCAGTTAACAACTAAAGTCGGCGAATAATTTCTTAATGGAGAGTTATTTATGAACAAAATTATGTTAATTGGTCGTCTGACAAAAGATCCAGAATTACGTTATACACAGAGCGGCAGTGCAGTAGCAAGCTTTACACTGGCAGTTAATCGCCGGTTTGCAAACCAGAGTGGTGAACGGGAAGCCGATTTCATCAACTGTGTTGCATGGCAGAAATCTGCGGAGTTTGTTGCGAATTACTTCAAAAAAGGCCAGCAGATGGCTTTAGAAGGCAGACTGCAGGTTCGCAGCTATGACGGTAATGATGGACAGAGACGCTGGGTGACAGAAGTCATTGCTGAACAGATTGAATTTGTTGGCTCTAAAAATGACAATGCTGGCTCCGGCAGACAGGATTATCAGAACAATAACGCTTCTGCAGGCTCTAGTCTGGGTCTGGGTGAAGAAATCGTATTTGATGATAATGACTTACCTTTTTAATGAAGGAGGAACTCAATCATGGCAAAACGTGAACGTAACCCAAGAAAAATGAAGAAAAAAGTTTGCGCTTTCTGTGTAGATAAAGCTGAAGCTATCGATTACAAAGATGTTGCAAAACTGAAAAAATACGTAACTGAAAGAGGTAAAATCCTGCCAAGACGTATTTCCGGTAACTGTGCAAAACATCAGAGAGCTCTGACCGTTGCTATCAAACGTGCTAGAGTAATGGCTTTATTACCATACACAACCGAGTAATAGCGATATTGACTCCTGTACCATCTGGTACAGGAGTTTTTTTGTGCAAATGTTGCAATTATCACATACAGATACGCTGTTTTCGGGTAAGATATTCTTGTAAACGAATAAACGATCAATCGCAAAGGGGCGTATTTATATGATTCGAAAAATTGTGAAAATTGATGCAGAGAAGTGCAATGGCTGCGGTGCCTGCGCCAAAGCGTGTTTAGAAGATGCAATCGGCATTATTGACGGTAAAGCGGTATTATTGAGAGATGATTACTGTGATGGTTTAGGCAACTGCCTGCCGGTATGTCCGATGGATGCCATCGGCTTTGAAGAGCGTGAGGCGGCACCCTTTGATGAAGAGGCAGTAAAACGCAATCAGGAAATGAAAAAACAGCAGCAGAATATCGGGGCGAGCTGTTCCGGGATTCAAATGCAAAGTTTTGCCCGCCCTGCGGCAAATTTCAGTGCTGGAAGTGTATCTAGTGAGCTTCGGCAATGGCCGGTGCAGATTAAATTAGCACCGCTTACCGCACCATATTTTGAGAATGCCGATATCTTAGTTGCGGCGGATTGCAGTGCGTATGCATACGGTAATTTTCATGCTGATTTTATTCGCGGCAGAGTAACTTTAATTGGCTGTCCAAAACTGGATAATGTGGACTACGCGGAAAAGCTGACCGCTATCTTTGCACAGAATAATATCAAAAGCATCCTGTTAGCCCGTATGGAGGTGCCATGCTGCGGCGGTATGCAGAAAGCCGTGCAGACAGCTCGTGATTTAAGCGGTAAACAGATTCCGGTGCGTGTGGTAACCATCTCCGCCCAGGGACAGATTATAAAAGAAGACGTTGTGTAAATGTATATGAGACCGTTGAAATCATTCAGCGGTCTTTTTTACTATATGTGTGAAGGATTGCAATTAAATATGGAAGATGATACAATAATTTTGCGATATGAGAATAATAATCTGGTAAAGGGGCGATACGAATGACATTTCTATCGGCATGGTGGGTATTTTTTGGCGCACTTGCGTTTTTTACAGCCATTGCGAACCTTGTGCGTAATATAAAAGGGAACCATAACGGCTGGGAATTTTTAATGTTTGTCAGTTTATCCAGCGGTCTTTTAGCTATGCTGAGCCAGTATCATATGACAGGCAAGTGGGCGTCAGCCGGAGACTGGAGTGCAATTGGGGATGTGGCGCCTCACATGGGCAGTATGTTAACGTGGATTGTGATTGCAGGTATTTTCTTAAACAGCGTGGTTGTATATCTGAATAAGAATTAGTCGTAAAACAAAAGCACTGGCCGTGTGGTCAGTGCTTTTGCTGTATATGCAGTAATTTTTATTTGCTGAATCGTCTGGCATAGCCGCAGCGTCGGCAAAGAGGCTCTACCATTTGTTTGTTGGAAAAACCATGATAGATGGCCTGTGCTCTCGGGCTTTCTAAAATTTCGTCCATAGTCTGATGGAACAGATTGCCTAGTGCTAAATCTCCGTCATGGTCAAGGCAGCATGGCACCACAGTACCATCACACAGCACACCAAGCTGGTCGCGAAGCCCGTAGCAGAAGCCATGCGGGCTTCCTTCTGGAGCCGTAAGGTCAGGCCAGTCAAATTTTTCACCGTATTCCAGATAAATATGATTGCCGATGCGCTCCCCATTACGCTGTGGAACCCATGAAGCAGTAAAATGATTTTTCATATGGTCAAGAATCTGCTGATTCTGCGTGTCAGCGCCCCCCTGATTCCAGAGGCGGTAGCTGATAATTTTTTTGCCTTCTGCAGCTTTACCGAATTTAAAACATTCATCCAGATATTGCGTAAAAGGTATCGGAATGTCGTTGGCTTCAAAGGCATGCAGAGAAATATTTAATTTATGAAGAGCCGGTGCGGATAACAGAATATCTTTCTGTTTTGCCAGCAGCGTTCCGTTGGTGGTGAGAATGACTTTGAATCTGCTTTCTCCTGCCAGATGCAGAAACTGTGAAAGCAGAGGATGGCAGAGCGGTTCCCCCATCAGATGAAAATATAAAAAGTCTGTATAAGGGCGCAGTTTAGTAAGAAGCGTAGAAAACTCTGGTTCTGACAAAGTATGCGGTGTTCGTTTTGTGCCAGGACAGAACTGGCACTTCAGGTTGCATATATTTGAAATTTCAAGATATACTTTGCGAAATCGCATGA
>JAFOFM010000209.1 GCA_017387265.1 Peptococcaceae bacterium
TATTACGGCACATCGTTATATTCAGGAAAACTGTGCCGATTTTGACCTTCATTATATTCACGGTCTGTCCGCTGATATGGAGGATTTAACTACGGAAGAAGGACGGCAGCAGGCAGAGGCTTTTTTCCAGTATGTAATGTGGAGTATGGAGCATGCGAATTACGAGCCGGTATTTATTTGTAAGGCTACACCGGTTCATATGCCGGTAACAGTGCCGGAGGCATCGGAAAAGAATAAGTCCGGTGATGTGGTAATTGTAACAGACTGCACAGCGGATAACACACAGCTTCAAAATATGATTGACCGGTTCCGGGCTGTGCTGCCGCGAAAAACGCGCATTGTAAATATTACCGATTATCCGTTTCAGGGAGGCTGCCTGGGCTGCTTTAACTGCGCTATTTCCGGCAAATGCATTTATAAAGACGGTTTTGACGATTATCTTCGCAATGAAATTCAGATAGCCCAGTCGATTGTGTATGCTTTTACTGTAAAAGATCATTCTATGGGGGCTCGCTTTAAACTGTATGATGACCGCAATTTCTGTAACGGACACCGCACTGTTACTATCGGAATGCCAATCGGGTATTTGGTAAGCGGAACTTATAGTGCAGAGTCAAACCTGCAGAACATCATCGAGGCAAGGGCACAGGTGGGTAGTAACTTCATGGCTGGTGTAGCTACGGATGAAGTAAATCCGGATGCGGAGATTGACCGTCTGGCGGAAAACCTGGAATATGCATTGCAGAACTGTTATGTGCCGCCGCAGAATTTTTACGGTATTGGCGGTATGAAAGTGTTCCGTGATTTAATCTGGCTGATGCAGGGTATGATGCGTGCCGATCATAAATTTTACAAAGAACATGGTCAGTATGACTTCCCACAGAAAAAATGGCCGGATATGCTGAAAATGTATCTGGTGGGTGAACTGTTGGCGAATCCGAAACTCAAAGCAAAGGCTGGCGGTAAAATGAGTGAAGGCATGATTGCACCGTATAAAAAAGTATTGGATAAGGCGCGCAAACAGGTGAAAAAACAGAATCGAAACCCGTT
Organism: Peptococcaceae bacterium; assembly: GCA_017387265.1. Classification (GTDB taxonomy): domain Bacteria; phylum Bacillota; class Peptococcia; order Peptococcales; family Peptococcaceae; genus UBA7185. The sequence continues at coordinate 1,051 of JAFOFM010000209.1, forward strand.
TTTTAGAATCGGAAAACAGAAATAAAAAGGAGCCGCTCTGAATTATTCAGAGCGGCTCCTTTGCGATTGAGTATACAATATTTATTTTTCTACTTTTACGAACAGGAACGCCAGTACCAGAGCCACTACCATCATAATGGTGCCGCCCAGGTAGGCATTATTGATACCGGAAATCTGAGCCATATTAGAGGCTGGAGCCGGTGCAAATGCAATGGTAAGCGACATTACGGTAATCAGCAGTGCGGTGCCCAGCGAACATGCCACATTGCGGAAGGTGTTGCCGATAGCAGTGCCGTGGGACATTACACTGTTTTCCAGTGAGTTGAGGCCCCAGGTGTTTAACGGCATATTGATTAATGACAGCCCCAGCATACGGAAGCAGTATACAACGCCGACATAAATCAGTGAGGTGGTTTCGGTCAGCATGGTCAGCATGAAGGAGGCAGTGATAATAATTACCAGCCCCGGAATAGCCAGTCGTCTGGCGCCGAATTTGTCAAACATACGGCCGCTGATTGGGCTCATAAAAGCGGAAACCAGAGCGGAAGGCAGCATAATCAGCGATGACATGGTTGCGCTGAACCCGCGGATGGTCTGTACATAAATCGGCATCAGAATGCCGCCTACAATGAGAGCTGCGTTTACCAGCATAACCAGCATAACGGAAATCGCAAAGGTGCGGTTTTTCAACAGATGCATTTTCAGCAGAGGCTCTTCCATGTGGAGCTGGCGGTAAATAAACATTGCCAGTGCAGATGCGCCAACCAGCAGAGATGCCATAACTACCGGGCTGAATCCGCTGGAGCCGATTACGCTGAAGCCGTACAGCAGACCGCCAAACCCTAAGGTGGAAAGCACTACCGATGTAATATCCAGCTGTACATCTTTTGGAGTGCCGAAATTATCCAGATAAAAGTAGGCGATGACAATGGTGAGCAGTGCCAGCGGTGTTAAACCATAAAACAGCATATGCCAGTTAAAGGCATCGATAACAACCCCGGCCACAACCGGGCCGATACAAGGTGCAGCCCCCATTACAATACCAATCATACCCATACCGGTGCCGCGATACTGTTTTGGCACGGTTAAGAGCATCAGCACCTGACCCATAGGCATCATAATGCCGGCACCGGCTGCCTGAAGCACACGAGCCAGCAGCACAATGGAAAAATCGGTAGAAATGGCTGCGGTGAATGTACCCAGCGAGAAAATACCCATTGCCGCAAAAAATAACCGACGTGTGGTAAACCGGTCAATTAAAAAAGCGGTAATCGGCACCATGATACCGTTTACCAGCATATAGCCAGTGGTGAGCCACTGGGCAGTAGCGGCATCAACCTGCATTTCTTTCATGATACTTGGCAGAGCCGGTGTTAATAACGTCTGGTTTAAAATCCCGATAAACCCGCCGAAAATCATAATAGCGTTAATAATAATAACTTTTTTCGTTAGCCCCATGCGTTCCAGAGCGTTTGCCATAAAGGTCACCTTCCTGAATAGTATCTGCTGCAATACAGCGATTTTATTACATGTTCATAAATTTGTAAGAATTAATGATGCAATATGTAAAATTTGCATAAATTTCATTATAGCACGAATTATTCGGATTGCAATGCGTTTTTGCCAGAAAAAAGTATATGAAATATAAAAGCTGCTTCCCGAAAAAAGAGAAGCAGCCTGTAATTTTATTGTTTTTATCTTTCTTCTTTTACAAAGAGGATGGTTAGTACAAAAGCAGTAGTCATCATCAGAGTAGCGCCCATATAAGCCACATTGATACCGTGAATCTGCGATGCGATGGTTGCAGGGTCAGCACAGTTTGCAACGACAATAGACATAACTGTAATCAGAATCGCACAGCCGAGAGAGCCGGCTACCTGACGGAAGGTATTCCCGATAGCGGTGCCATGGGCCATAACACGATTATCCAGGGAGTTCAGCCCCCAGGTGTTTAACGGCATATTTACCATAGAAAGCCCGATGGTACGAATGGTATAAACAAATGCCAGATAATACAGGGATGTATTTTCATCCATCAGTACCATTGGAATGGTGAACACAGCGGTTAAAAACAGTCCTGGAATTGCAAGCCGACGAGGTCCGAATTTATCAAATAATCGGCCGCTGATCGGGCTCATAATGAGCATTGCAATGGATGCCGGCAACATTAAAAAGCCGGATATACTAGCACCGAAGCCGCGAATAGTCTGAATGTAAATCGGATTTAAAACAACACCAACGTTTAAAGCCGCCTGTACCAGCATGGTCAAA
>JAFOFM010000210.1 GCA_017387265.1 Peptococcaceae bacterium
GACGATTAAAGAATCGGTTATGCCGCTTTGCGTGATTAATAAAGAAGATGCCGTAGCGGAAAACGCCGATTATGTTCTGACTGTAGAAGATATTCTGGAATGGGAAGCGGTTTACGGAAAAATTCCGGAAAAAGCCTTTGTTGTATTTCAGAGCGGCTGGGGCAGACGTCCTGGCGAGACCATGGATAATTTAGATGCGGAAGGGAATCGCCACTTCCCAGGCTGGAAACTGGAAGCCGTAAAATTCCTGGTGGAAGAACGCAATGTGGGCGGTATTGGTCATGAGACTTCGGATACAGAGGCTCCGATTACATCCGGGCTGACCAATTACGAAGTCGAATATTATATCTTAGCGCAGGATCGGATTCAGGTGGAACTGTTATGTAATGTAGAACAGTGCCCTCCAGTTGGCGGTATTATTTTCTGCACCTGGCCAAAAGTAAAAGGCGGTACAGGTTATCCGGCACGATGCTTTGCGTTGTGTCCAAAAGAATAATAAAAAACACAATACCGCAAAAAAAGTACAAAAAACGCCGATGGATATCTCCACCGGCGTTTATTTTTGCGTTTCTCTGTTTTGAAAATTAGTTGTTTTCAACAGCTTTGTTCAGAGCTTCGATTAAAGCTGGTACATTGATACCGTGGCCTAATGCGCCCTGTTCGATATTTTCAAAATGAGCTGCAGCACAGCCTAAGCAGCCCATGCCGAATTCCATAAATACAGCAGCAGTTTTTGGGTATTTCTGCACGCATTCTTTAATTCCCATTTCTTTAGTGATTACCATGATCCGTTTACGCCCCCTTTGCCTAATACTTATCATAACTTAAAGTATAACAAAGTACTTATTTTTTTGCAAACTTTTAATGAAAAGAAATTTTTATTGTGATAAACTATATAGATAATGGAGGCGAAACTATGCTATTGTTCAGTTATATTATTTCAGCGTCGCTGGAGGCTGCCATTGCCTGGCTAGAGTATCAGGCGACCGGCGAAATATCGTGGATTTATACGCTTTTAGCCGGGAGCAGTTTTTTGTCGATTGCAATTGAGTTCAGTGCGCCGGGTGAAGCGGCACGAAAAGCGTTTAAAGAAGCTGGTCAGAATATGGAGCCATATGATATTATTTCGAATCTGGCACGAACCGGCATCTATTTTGCGGTTTTATTTGGAGCGGTAGCGGCTGATAAAGGCGCTATGATGGCCTGCGGCTGTATTTTTATGGCGATGGTTCTTTCTATGATGAAAATACAGCGATAAGCAGTTAATGAGAAAGGTTATCAGAAAGAAAAACGGACACGCATTGCGTGTCCGTTGATTTAACAGAATCATTCGAAAATTATTCGTACAGGGAATATACGATATCGTTTAATTCGTAGGTAACATGTTTTTTAGCAGTCATGGACAGTGCTGCAGCGCAGTACAGGTTCATGGATTCCTGCAGACATGCACGGAAGATTGCAGGGTCAATATCCCCTTTTGCAATATAGTGCAGGTGTAAATCAGTGAATGGCATTGGGTAATCAGCTGCACGGTCGCCGCGTACTTCTACTTTTAAGGAGTCCAGTTTCTGACCGCGTTCTGCCATGGTTTCTACAACGTCCATGGAAGAGCAGGCGCCAACACCGCATAAGAGCAGTTCGGTTGGGCGTGGAGCGGTATTGTCTTTAGGACCGTCCATTTTTACTTTATGACCGGATTCGGTAGCGGCTTCAAAAGCCATTTTCTGTTCCCAGTTTACGGATACTTTCATGATAAAAACCTCCAAGAAAAAATAAGGCAGTGAGATTTACTGCATCTGTATATAGTGTAATGTTTTTTTATCTGCCATGCAAGCGGTATTACAGAATTCGACAGATTATTCTGCTATACATGTGATGAAAAGTATGCTATACTGAAACAAATGGAAATAAATAGGTGATTAAAATCGCTGATTTAAGACAGGAGGACGCTGCCTTATGGTTGAATTAACAATTCTGGGTAACTACGGGCCTTATGCTACAGCGCAGGGTGCCTGCAGCGGATATATTATTAATACAGACGGATTTCAGATTATGCTGGACTGCGGGCACGGTGTTTTTAGCAAACTGCAGAAATATGCCGATTATGCGTCGCTGGGGATTCTGGTAATTACGCACCTGCATCCGGATCACTACGGTGATATTTACTGCCTCAGACAGGCGTTGAAATATCAGATGCGGGAAGGCAAACGTAAAGAACCGCTTTATGTGTATCTGCCGGAAGGGCCTCATCCTCTGCTGGATGAAGTGAAGAACTGGGATGATGTATTTACAGTAATCAGCCTGGAGGATGCGATGAAAACAGTAAATGATTTTAATCTGTTTCAGCTGCGTTTTTTCCGGGTGCAGCACCAGCTGCCGGCTTATGGCGTGCAATTTCAGCGGAACGGACAACCGGTTCTGACTTACACCGGTGACACGGGCTGGTTTCCAGAACTGGCCGGCTTATGCGCAGGCAGCCGTTATCTGCTGGCAGAGGCATCTTTAAGAGAATATGAGGTGGCAGAGCGAGGGGCAAATCATATGTCGGCTCGCCAGGCAGCCCAGCTGGCACAGAGTGCCGGTGCGGAGAATCTGATTTTAACGCACTTCTTTCCGGAAAATAATCTGCATCAGCAGCAGAGAGAAGCGGAACAGAACTACGATGGAAAAATATATATGAGCGGTACAGGGAAAAAATACATCCTGGAGCCGTAAATTTGCGATAGAGAGGTTGAAACAGCATGATGACAGAACTGGTACTGGCCAGCGGAAATAAAGGGAAACTGGCGGAATTTCAGCGTTTATTAGAGGGTCTGGATGTACAGATTCATTCTATGAAAGAGTATCCGGAAATCGGCGAAATTGTAGAGGATGGC
>JAFOFM010000211.1 GCA_017387265.1 Peptococcaceae bacterium
TAAATCACTCAGCAGAATGGTTTCGTTTTCCTGCATACGTTCCATTAACAATCAGTCCCCTCTCTCTGCAAGTCTGTGCCAGCAGTTTAGCAGCATCGGCTGCACACAGGCAAGGCCGATAGCAAATAAAGCAAGAGGGTCCAGCTCCATCTGCTGAATGATAACACGCTCCGGCAGATTTAATCCTAAAAAACCTGTCAGCATTACAAGGGATAAATAAATCCCCCCTGCCACACCTACAAGCTGACGTACCGCCTCCGCAAACGGACTGGAGAGCACATACGCCTCACGGGAATACCCGTGCCGCATGCGCAGAAACACCGAACATAGAAAACAGCAGACTAGCCCCGCAAACAAAAACAGACCCGATAGCATCCCCCTCACCTCATTCCAGAATATGATGAGGACGAAAAAAATATGTTACGATTCCTATACAATAACGAATGCAGCAAGTATGATTTGCCCGTGTCTGCATTGAAACGGAACAACGGTATAATCTGTCTTACAGCGTTGAACAGAGTTCAATACGCAAAAGACAGATCATGCCGTTGTCCGGCTTCAGCAGGGTAGGCAAACATACTTGCTGCATCTCTACACTCAGATTATATTATTGTAATCTGTAATGCTCCTCAATCTCATCGTATTCCACTTTTTCACCATTAATCTCCCGTTTGATACGGGTTAAATTCCAGGTTTTATACATAATGCGTTCTGCTTCAACGGTGATATTCCAGTAATGCAGCGGCAGCAGATCGCCCATGGTTTTCATCATAGCCATCATTTCCTGCTCCAGCTGAACTTCCCGGCAGGTAAAAGCTTTCATCATGCCGTCATCAAAAGGCTTATCCTTTAACAGATATTCAAAAATACGCTGATGATTATATAAAATCTCCATCAGATACTGATATACAATCTGCCGTACAGTTTCGCTCCCCTCAAGTCGCGGAGCCAGTACAATACTGCGATGAATCTCTACCAGACGCTCTAAATTGGACGCTAACGCATTAATAGTGCGGCGGGAAAGATACAGATCATCACGAGCGGTTTTCTCGTTATAATCCAGTTTGCTGTCTACTGAGAGTTTATAAATATTGCGTGTCTCCTGAATCTGATCACGCAGATGCATCACCCGCTCCTGCACCTCCGCCTTATCCAGATGAGTATCCCGACGCAGATCCTCCACGCAGTCCCGATACAGCACCTCAAAGGCATCGCGCAAATCATCGATATGCTCCTGCAGACGATATTTATGCTGCGGCCGAATCAGATAATTGAGCCCGAAGCCAATTGATAAACCGATAGCAATCATACTGATACGTTGTAAAATCGCCAGTTCGAAATTGTCCAGCGGTGTCTGCCCGATGACAATAATGGTGACTAAAAGCAGTTCTACGCTTTCTTTTACATTGAGCCGCACACAGATCATGATGGCAATAATGGCGCTGACACCGATAGCCAGATTGGCCCCTTTAAAATAATAGGCCACAACAATGGCCAGACAGCACCCGAACACCGTTGCAATAATCTGATTTTTTATGGTATTTACCGAACTTTTTAACGAAGGCTGCACTGCTACAATGGTAGTAATGGCCGCCAGTGTTGTATTCTGAAACTCCAGAAAATCACACACCATCAGCGCCAGAAAAATAGCAAGCCCTGTTTTTATAGTACGCATTCCAAGCCCCCAGGTTCTATGCTGCATACGTATCCCTTCTCTCCAGACAGTTTGTATTCCCATTACACTTCTTAATTTATCTATTGTACCGTAAAATCCTTTTTTTCGCAAAAAGTTTCCCGTATCGATTCCCCTCTATTGACGGATATTCATCCAGTCGGTATACTTTTTAAGAACGAATTCGATTATTACGGCCGAGCCGTATCTATATTCAGAAAAGAGGCGCATTTTTCATGTTCAACATTGTTTTAGTAGAACCAGAAATTCCGGCAAATACCGGTAATATCTCCCGTACCTGTGCTATTACCGGCACATCCTTACACTTAATTAAACCGCTGGGCTTTTCCATTGATGATAAACAGCTCAAACGCGCCGGTTTAGATTACTGGCACCTGCTGGATTTACACGTATACGAAAATCTGGACGAATTTTTAGAAAAACACGGTGATAAGCGCCTGTTTTTAGCTACTACCAAGGCAGAAAAACACTACGACGAAGTTGAATTTCAGGACGGTGACTTTATCGTATTCGGTAAAGAAACCAAAGGTCTGCCACAGATGATGCACGACCGCTACCCGGAAGGCCGCATTAAAATTCCGATGCTGAACAACGAAGCTGCCCGCTCGTTAAACTTATCCAACTCCGCTGCCATTATTGTATACGAAGCACTGCGTCAGGTTGGATTTTTAGGGCTGAAATAAACTAATAATCAAAAAAAAGTCGAAATGAACGTGATAGCTCATTTCGACTTTTTTTATTCTTATTCAGCAAATCCGGTAAAGCCAAAGGCTCCCGGGCCGCCGTGAGTGGTAATTACACAGGCTGCCTGCACCCAGCGTATTTTCTGAAAGCCATATTCTTTTGCGGCTTTTTCAGCCCATTCCTTTACCTCATCCGCAATGCCTGTGGTATAGCCCAGCCATACCTCGTCTTTTTTCAGATGCTTTTCTTCTGCAAACTCTTTCACCAGTTTATACACCAGCTGCCGCATTTTGCCGCGATATTTTTTAGTTGCCACCAGTTTGCCATCCACAATGTCAATACATGGATGGATATTTAAAATACGAGCACCCAGATAACCAGCATTGCTTAAGCGCCCTCCAGCATGTAAAAATGCCAGGTTATCAGGCATAAAACACATTCTGGCATGGGCAATTAAATCGTGGGCTTTTGCCACTACATCCTCCAGAGATGCATCCGGGTTTGCCGCAATATAGCGGGATAA
>JAFOFM010000212.1 GCA_017387265.1 Peptococcaceae bacterium
AATGTCAATGAGAATGAAAAAGAGAATGATAATGTTCATTCCGATGCGAATAATCTCAAACCGGATGTGGAACAGGGTGTAAGATCTGCTGGAGGGTCGCGATTTACACCGCCAACAATCACACAGGTAGAGGATTATATTGCAGAGAAACAGCTGGATGTGGATGCAGAGCAGTTTATGGACTACTACAGAGCAAAGGGCTGGATGGTAGGCAATAATCCGATGTGTGACTGGAAGGCAGTGCTGCGCAACTGGAACCGTCAGGAAAAACGGCATCGGGATAAAAAGAACAACAGCGTGAATGAGAAAGGAGAGAGTAACCATGAAACGATGGAACGAAGATTTGGAACATACCTGTAACAAGGCAGAAATCGATACAGCAGATTCAGTCGAAACCAGTACAATGAGCAGTTCTTTGAAACAATACTATACCTTTCTGGCAGAACAGAGCAACCGCAGGGAGGGGTATCTGCATGAGCAGGATGGTTATACCTGTGATGTGTGTAAAAATAGAGGTATTATCACGAAAACAGAATATTTTGAGGATGTAGGGTACTGGGCCAATGTGGAACACGAATGTGTGTGTATGCAGGTTCGTCGCAATATTGCACGGTTAAACCGCAGCGGTCTGAAAGATGTCATTGGCAGATACCGTTTTGATACCTACTATGCGGATGAACCATGGCAGGATTTTGTGATAACCATGGCGCAGGACTATGTGGCGCATTATAACGAACCGGGAACCGGGCAGAGCCGATGGTTTTTTATGGGCGGTCAGTCCGGTGCAGGCAAAAGTCATATCTGTACTGCTATCTGCCGGGAATTTCTGCACAGCGGAAAAGAAGTACGGTATATGCTGTGGCGTGACGAATCGGCAAAACTGAAAGCCTGTGTGAATGATGCTGCAGCATATGAAAAAGCTATTGGGGAATTGAAACAGACAGATGTGCTGTATATTGACGACTTTTTTAAATGCGGTCAGAACGAGAATGGCACTCAGAAGCCAACTGGCGCCGATATCAGTCTGGCTTTTGAAATTCTGAATTACCGATATAATAATCCCCATGCCATTACCATATTGTCCAGTGAATCTACACTGGATGAAATTATTCGTATAGATGAAGCTACCGGAAGCCGTATTGGAGAACGTGCCGGGAAATATAGTATCAGCCTCACCGGCAATGAAAAAAACTATCGCCTGAAGAAGATGAACAAGGCGGGATAAAAAATCCCTCCTGCGAGAGATTTTCTGCAGGAGGGTGTGTTTTTATCCCTGTGGTGTTGGCGTTACGCGGACGAACATATTCTCCAGTTCTTTTAAAAAGCCGGAGACTGGCTTGCCGTCGGCAATGTCATCACCGATTTCTTTCATACGGGTGAAAGTGTCGGCATCTTCCATGACATAGACGGTAGTAATGCTGCTGTCGGTTTTTTTGGTGACTCTGCTGATTTCGTCTTTCAGATTCATGGATTCGGAAGCATCTGCGGTTTTGTCAATTTCCACCGATACATAGGCCATATGCTCAGAAATTACCACCCGGCTGTCTTTTACCTGGGCGATTTCGCGGGTAACGGCATCGGCGATTTTTTCGGCACGTTTGTGCATATCTCCATCCATGGCGGCATTGCCGGTGTTACCGGTCGGATTAGCGGTTTCATCCCGGTTATTGTCTGTACTGTTCATGTTATTGCCGTTGATATCATTCGAATTTTCGGTGCGGTCGGTACCGGTCTGGTTATCGGTCTGGCTGCCCGATGGCCGCTCTGGTGTGTCATTGCTGCCGCATCCGCTAAAGAGCAGGCAGGATACACAGAGCAGTGCAATGGATAATGCAAAAAATTTCTTTTTTCGAGAAAACATATCTTGACCTCCTTTGTTTCAATGGCTATAGTATTTGAGAAAACGATATTTCTATACAGAGTCTGACGATATTTTTGGAAAATTTTTTGTATATCATATATCAGGATAAAGGAGATTGTTTATGGCAAATCGAGTGATTGTAATCGGCGGCGGCGCCAGCGGCATGATGGCTGCGATTACGGCTGCAGAAAACGGTGCAGAGGTAATGCTTCTGGAAAAGAATGACCGGCTGGGGAAAAAGCTTCTGATTACCGGGAAAGGCCGCTGCAATGTAACAACAGATAAAGACACCGATGAGATTATCCGCAGTTTTGTGCATAACGGTAAATTTTTATATACTGCACTGAGCAGTTTTTCCAATCAGCAGGTAAAATATTTCTTTGAAGATGCCGGTGTACCGTTAAAGGTAGAACGGGGTGAGCGCGTATTTCCGGTATCGGATCAGTCGAAAGATATTGTAAATGCACTGCGTCGCAAAATGCAGGAGGCAAATGTCGATGTATGGCTGAATGCCACTGTAAAAGAAGTATTAATTGAGGATGGAAAAGCCTGCGGTGTGCAGCTTTTAAACGGTCAGAAACTGATGGCCGACAGCGTGATTGTTGCAACCGGCGGCGCCTCCTATCCGGGAACCGGCACCACTGGTGACGGGTATCATTTTGCGCGGAAAGCCGGACACAATGTGGTAACATTGCGTCCTTCTCTGATTCCGCTGGAATGTGCAGAAGGTTATGTAAAAGCTCTGCAGGGGTTAAGCCTGAAAAATGTGAACTTTACTATCGAAACCGCCCAGGGCAAAAAGCTGATTCAGGATTTTGGCGAAATGCTCTTTACCCATTTTGGGATTTCCGGGCCGATTGTATTATCCTGCAGCTATAAAGCGGTGGATTACTGGCAGAAAACAAAAGAGCCGCTAATCGGTATTATTGACTTTAAGCCGGCATTAACACCGGAAAAACTGGATGCCCGCATTCTGCGCGATATTGAGGAGCAGAAAAACAAACAGCTGAAAAACAGTCTGCATAGTTTAATGCCTAGCAAGCTGATTCCGGTGTTTATTCAGAGAGCCGGGATTTCGCCGGATAAAGCCATGCATCAGATTACCCGCGAGGAACGGCAGCGTATGGTGGAATTGCTGAAAAATTTCCGCTTTACCATTACAAAGGCGCGCCCAATTGAGGAAGCCATTGTAACAGCCGGCGGGGTCAGTGTAAAAGAGGTATCGCCAAAAACCATGGAAAGCAAACTGGTTCGCGGGCTTTATTTTACCGGGGAAGTACTGGATATCGACGGCATGACCGGCGGCTTTAATCTGCAGGCGGCCTTTTCTACCGGTTATTTGGCGGGGACAGCTTGCACAATCGATGATTCTGACGTAAAATAAAAGGTAATACCAGTAATGGAGTGATACTATGAGTTACGGCAGCAAAACAATTGCCCGGGTTGCATTGCGGATGGCAATCAGCGAAACGCGAGCAGACGAGGCACAGGAAAAGAAAAAAAACACAGAGCTGGGAATTCAGAGTGCCGCGGTCGATTTCGGCGGCGAATATCTGGCATCGATTAATAAAATTGTAGAACATGCGATTGTAGCAGCAAGACGGGAAGGTATTATCGGCGATGCTCATTCGGAAGTGGGTGCGGTTGCCGGTGCTACCAGAGAGGCTCTGTCGCAGATTCAGAATAAGGCTATCGGGCTGAACGTAGGCGGTAAACTGGGGATTGCCCGTTATAAAGATCATTTAAGTATTGCGGTGTTTTTAGGTGTCGGCCTGCTGCATCTGGATGAAGTGGGAGTGGCGCTGGCGCATCGCACAATTAACTGAGTGTAGTGCAGATAAAAAGGGGACAGAATCGTAATATGAGTTATGCAGAGAATAAACCATTACAGATTGCTATCGATGGACCGGCCGGCGCAGGCAAAAGTTCTGTAGCCAAAGTACTGGCCAGACGACTGGGCTGTATTTATTTAGATACCGGTGCCATGTATCGGGCTGTAACCTGGCTGGCACTGCAGAAGCAGGTTGCCTTTGATGATATGGACGGCATAAAAGACCTTCTGCAGACCATAGAGCTGGAGTTTAAAGATGTGGACGGTATGCAGCATCTGTACTGCAATGGTACTGATGTAACCGAAGCAATCCGCACACCGGAAATCTCAGCCAATGTATCGGCAGTATCTATGATTCCTCAGGTTCGCGAGGCTATGACTGCCCAGCAGCAGAAAATTGCCGCCGGCAGCGATGTATTGATGGATGGCCGGGATATCGGCACCACAGTCCTGCCGAATGCCCGGTATAAGTTCTTTTTAACAGCATCGCTGGAAGAACGGGCGCGTCGTCGCGCACTGGAACTGGAACAGAAGGGTATTGCTGTGGATATGGAACAGCTGATTGCCGACATTGCGCTGCGGGATAAAAAAGATTCGGAACGTGAAGTTTCGCCGTTAAAACAGGCAGAAGATGCAGTGTTAATCGACACCAGCAGTCTGACTTTTGATGAAGTCGTAGAAAATCTTTTTATGCGAATCAAAAAATAACTATTTCTTAAAAAATAACTATTTCACTTCCTGCTGTTTTCCGTTATAATAGTAAGGTAAGTAATTATTTTTAAAAAGGAGCTGATGGAGTGGATTTTCAGATAGCTCCCCATGCAGGTTTCTGTTTTGGTGTAAAAATGGCTATCCGCAAAGGCGAAGAGCTGGCTGCGGGCGGACATGCACCCATTGCGACTCTGGGCCCTCTGATTCACAATCCGCAGGAGGTTAAACGTCTGGAGAG
>JAFOFM010000213.1 GCA_017387265.1 Peptococcaceae bacterium
GGATTCGACATCGTACCGCCGAAAAAGTTGCACGCCAGATGGATGTTATGGTAGTGTGTATTTCGCAGCGTCGAAATGTAATTACCCTGTTTAAAGGTGATATCAAATATTACCTGAAAGAAAGTGAAGTACTGCTGGATATGGCAAGCCAGGCGGTACAGACACTGGATAAATATAAAACTGTTCTGGATAAGGCGTTAAACAGCCTGAGTGTTCTGGAATATGACGGTATGGTTTCGGTAAACGATGTGGCAAAAGTTCTGCAGCGTGCGGAAATGTTTGCCCGCGTAGAAGAGGAACTGAGCAAATATATCAGCGAACTGGGTACAGAAGGCCGCCTGATTCAGATGCAGGTGGAAGAATTAATTGCCAATGTAGCCCGCGACGAAGACCGTACCATTATGGACTACGAAAACTGGAACGGCCAGAAAACAGCAAAAGAGGTGCGGGAGCGTCTGCGCGGACTGAAAACCGAAGATCTGCTGCATCTGGAAGTATTCGCCCGTGAACTTGGTTATGAAATCAACAAAGAAAAAGATACCATTCTGGTAACCCGCGGATATCGTCTGTTAAGCAAAATCCCTCGTTTACCGGCTGTGGTTATCCAGAATATGATTAATTATTTCGGCTCTTTCTCTGCAATTCAGCAGGCTTCGGTAGAAGAACTGGACGAAGTAGAAGGGATTGGGGAAACCAGGGCGAAAACAATTAGAGACGGCTTAAAACGTATGCGGGATCAGATTTATTCTGAATTCCACTGGGTATAAATAGTTATCATCAGAAAATAAAGGCAGGAGCTGACAGAATCTATATGATTTTGTCATCAAATCCTGACATTTATTTTATATAATAAAGCATAGAAAGGGGGTGAACAGAATGAAAGATCGTGAACTGATTATAAAACGCGTACTTCAGTTTTTATTCGCTTTGGCAGGGGTTGCAGCCGGGGTATATGTTTCGCCGCTTCTGGCCGTGCCGTTAACCATACAGTTTGGCTTGTCTGCAAAAAGTATGATGTATCTGCAGATTGGTCTGCCGGTGGCTGGCGCATTGCTGGGCTGGCTGATCGCATCGCCGGTTCTGAAAACAACAGTAGCCATGACAAAGCGGGCGGAAGGGAAATTACAGAAAATGTCTACTCAGGATTTAATGAGTGGCGCCATTGGTTTAATTATCGGACTTATTATTGCATTTCTTATTGGCTCTGCATTGTCCGGCATTCCAATTATCGGTTCGGTGATTCCGGTACTGACCTGTATCTTTTTTGGATATCTGGGGCTCAGTCTGGGTATCAGCAAACGCGAAGGGATTGCAGCATTTTTCAGCGGGCTTGGCAGAGAAAACAGTAACCGATTTAGAAACAAAGGCAAGACACGAGCAGCAGGGTATTGCAACATGCCTAAGGTTCTGGATACAAGCGTTATTATTGACGGCAGAATCGCAGATATCTGCAAAACAGGGTTTGTAGAAGGCCCTATTGTTATTCCTAATTTCGTATTAGAAGAATTACGGCACATTGCCGATTCCTCTGACGCCCTGAAACGCGCAAAAGGCCGCCGCGGTCTGGATATCCTGAATGTAATCCGCAAGGAACTGGATATCGAAGTTGAAATCTCCAGCAAAGACTACGACGACATCGCCGAAGTAGATGACAAGCTGGTGCGTCTGGCACAGGAGTTATACGGCTGCGTGGTAACCAACGACTATAATCTGAATAAAGTGGCAACGCTGCAGGGTGTTGTGGTATTAAACATCAACGAACTGGCCAATGCCATCAAACCGGTGGTACTGCCTGGTGAAAAAATGGTGGTTACCGTTGTAAAAGACGGGAAGGAACACAACCAGGGGGTTGCTTATCTGGATGACGGAACGATGATTGTCGTGGAAAACGGCCGCCGTTATATGGGGGAAACCATCGAAGTAGAAGTAACCAGTGTTATTCAGACCAATGCCGGTCGTATGATTTTCGGCAGACCGTGCGAACGAATTGAACGTTATTAACAATATGATGCACGATGAAAAGGAGGTGCTGCAGAAACCGGGTGTTTTTGCGGCAGCTCCTTTCGGTGTGCCTGAAGGGATGTGTGTCCAGCATGAAAACAGCAGTGATTTTACTGGCTGCCGGTTCAGGAAAACGAATGCAGGCAGGCAGAAACAAACTGTTTCTGACACTGCACAACAAACCGGTACTGGCCTATACCGCCGGGGCGTTTCAGAAAAGCCCCCTGGTAGACGGAATTTTAGTAGTTGCCAAAGACGGGGAACTGGAACAGATTCAGCAGATGCTTCCGCAGAATGTATACGATAAAATTATCGGCTATACAATCGGCGGGAAAGAACGGCAGGATTCAGTGCTGTGCGGGCTTAAGGCATTGCCGGCAGAGTATGACCGTGTGATGATTCATGATGGCGCACGGCCTTTTGTAACAGAAGAACTGATTGCGGCCCTTATGGGGCAGCTGACACCGGAATGCGGCACTATTGCCGCTGTACCGGCAAAAGATACCGTAAAGCGTGTGGACGAGTCCGGCTTTGTGCAGCAAACCCTGAAACGCAGCGAGCTATGGAATATTCAGACCCCGCAGTGTTTTTATACCGCCGCTATTCTGGAATGTTATCTGCGCGGGGAACAGGAAGGCTTCGTGGCTACCGATGATGCCTCGCTGGCAGAGCAATACGGTCTGGCGGTAAAAACGGTACCGGCCTATTACGAAAATATCAAGCTGACCACACCGGAGGATCTGGATGTGGCGGAAGTATTTCTGAAACGATTAAATCTGGTGTAAGAGGTGAATGATATGCGTGTTGGATTTGGATACGATGTGCATCGTCTGGTGGAAGAGCGCAAACTGATTCTGGGCGGTGTGGAAATTCCTTATGAAAAAGGCCTGCTGGGTCATTCTGATGCCGATGTGCTGGTGCATGCGGTAATGGATGCCATGCTGGGTGCAGCCGGGATGGGCGATATCGGCCGTCATTTTCCAGACAGTGATAACCAGTATAAAGGCATTGACAGTATGATTCTGCTTGAAAAAGTGACAGAACTGTTGACAGAGGCAGGATATATGGTCAATAATATGGATGTTACCGTAGTGGCGCAGCGCCCGAAACTGGCAGGTTTTATCCCGCAGATGGAGGAAAATCTGGCAAAAGCGGTGAAAGTGGAAAAAGAGGCTGTCAATGTAAAAGCCACCACAACCGAAAAGCTGGGTTTTGAAGGCGAAGGCCTGGGCATGTGTGCCTACGCGGTGTGCACTATTAAAAAACGAACATAAAAACGGATATAAAATCCGAAACAGAACAAAGACATAACCCTGAAAAAAGAAATCGATAAAATAAATATGGAGGAATGAATCATGGAAAAATACAGAGTGCGTTTTGCACCTAGCCCAACCGGCCCGCTGCATATCGGCGGTGCCCGTTCTGCATTATTTAACTATCTGCTGGCGCGTAAAAGCGGCGGTCAGTTTGTAGTACGTATCGAGGATACTGACCTGGAACGTTCCAGCAAAGAATCCGAAGTAAACATTCTGGAATCCCTGAAATGGCTGGGCCTGGATGCCGATGAATCCGTATGGGACGGCGGCCAGTTCGGTCCATACCGTCAGACAGAACGTCTGGATATTTATAAAAAATATGCAGACCAGCTGCTGGCAGAAGGCAAAGCCTACTACTGCTTCTGCAGCGAAGAAGAAATCGAGGCAGAACGCGCTGCAGCGATGGAAAAAGGCGATATGCCGATGTACAGCGGCAAATGTCGTCATTTAACCGAAGAACAGAAAGCGGCATATATTGCAGAAGGCCGTAAACCGGTTATCCGTCTGCATGTGCCTCATGGCGATAAATTAGTGGTAGACGACGCTGTTCGCGGCGTGGTAACCTTTGAATCCGATGGCGTTGGCGACTTCGTTATCGTGAAATCCGATGGTATTCCAACTTACAACTTCGCAGTTGTTGTGGACGACCATACTATGGAAATCAGCCATGTTATCCGTGCGGAAGAACATTTATCCAACACACCTCGTCAGATTGCAGTACACAATGCATTAGGCTGGGATGTGCCAAAATATGCGCATATTTCTCTGATTTTAGGGGAAGACCGCAAAAA
>JAFOFM010000214.1 GCA_017387265.1 Peptococcaceae bacterium
GTACTAACGGTTTTTATCATGAACTGTTAGCGGGCATTCAGCAGGCAAATAATCCGGCGAATATTGCAAAAATGAATAAAACGATGCCGGTTTATATCTTTTCCGGCGATAAAGATCCGGTAGGGGGTTATGGCAAAGGCGTACAGCAGGTGGAAAAAATGTTCCGCGATGCCGGCATGCAGGATGTAACCATGAAACTTTATCCGGGTGGTCGTCATGAAATGCTAAACGAAATTAATCGTGATGAGGTTATGGCGGATGTGGTGGACTGGGTGATTGCGCATGCAGAAGTGTAAAGTAACATTTCATAAACACAGCTGCTTTCAGATGGAGGATGATCAGTGCATTTTTCTGTTTGACTGGTACGATGAGACGCTGCCGGAGTTAGATAGCAGTAAATATATCTATGTATTTAACAGTCATAAACATGAGGATCACTATCATTCGTGCCTGGCAGAGCTGGCGGATAAATACCAGCGCATTCAGTTTGTCTGGTCAAGAGAAATTAAAATGCCAAAGGATGACAGTCGTTTTCTGGCAGTAAAGCGCGGCGGTAGCTATGAACTGAATGGTCCGGTACCGATTCGCGTGGAAACTCTGGAATCTACTGATATCGGAGTTGCTTTTCTGATTTATTATGAAGGGCAGATTATATACCATGCCGGGGATTTGAACTGGTGGAGCTGGAGTGGCGAGCCGGAATCGTGGAATCGCAATATGGAGGCTCGTTTCAAGCAGATTATGCAAAACCTTGATGATATGCATATCGATTTAGCATTTGTGCCGTTAGATCCTCGTCAGGAAGAGCGATTCTCGTGGGGTTTCGATTATTTTCTTGAACATACCCGGACTGACTGTGTATTTCCAATGCACATGTGGGAGCAGTTTGATGTTGTTTCAAAATGGAAAACCATGCCGCAGAGCGAATTATATCGCGAAATTGTTATGGAACCGGAATACCATGGTCAGGTGTTTGAAATTGAATTTTAATCGTTGGACAGGCAGGAAAAAGACAGAGGCCGAATAAACGGTCATATTAAATACCAAAACTGCATAAGAATAATCAAAACCGGATTTAAGAAAGGGTACATGCAATACGGCAGACTTTTTAAAATCCGGTTTTCTGTTTTATGCGGGAGGTGTTGTTTGCATCCAATAATCTGATATCGAATGAACGGCTGGAAAAAAGAAAGAATTGTATAACATCCGGTTATCATGTAAAATAAAGATAAGAAAAGATTCAAATTTATTCAGAAACAGATGGAGCGTATAAACAGTATGAGCAATAATCAATCTTATGATATTTCCCGCCTGCTGGTGGGTGCGGTGCAGGGCCGAAGCGGCAAAACCACCTTTACGCTGGGACTTTTAAAAGCGCTGGTGGACAGAGGCTTAAAGGTGCAGCCGTTTAAAAAAGGACCTGACTATATTGACCCAAGCTGGGCAACGTTTGCAAGCGGTCAGCAGTGTCGCAATCTGGATTTATATATGATGGGTGCCGATACGGTACGCCGGTCGTTTGTAAAGCATTCACAGGGATTTGATATCAGCGTAGTAGAAGGGGCTATGGGGCTCTTTGACGGGCTGGATGTAGAAGGCAGCAATAGCAGTGCTGAACTGGCCTATACTATCGATGCACCGGTTCTTTTAGTAGTGAACTGCACTCGTATTACACGCAGTGTAGCAGCGCTGGTAAACGGTGTAACCGGGTTTGACAGACGTATTCGCATTGGTGGTGTTATCTTAAACCAGGTGGCTCGTGCGCGGCACGAAAATATCCTGACACAAAGCATTGCAAGGTACTGTGATGTGCCGGTGCTGGGGATTTTACCAAAATCAAAAGCAGTGGAGATTCCGGACCGTCATTTAGGACTGATTCCTGCAGGCGAACAGGACATGCTGCACGATCGTATTGAACTGCTGGGGAATCTGGTAAAAGAAAATGTTAATCTGGATGAAGTTCTGAAAATTGCTGGCTCTGCAGCGCCGATTCATTGTGATGGTCCACTGCGTATCGAAACTGCACAGAAAGACAAAGTACGTATCGGTGTGATGAAAGACAAGGCATTCAGTTTCTATTACCCGGAAAATCTGGAGGCTTTAGAGGATGCGGGTGCAAAACTGATTACTGTAAATTCCATGGAGGATGCGAACCTGCCGGATATCGATGCATTGTATATTGGCGGCGGCTTTCCGGAAGTTATGGCTGAGGAAATCGGTTCCAACCAGTCGCTGTTAAAGGATATCAAAGCTTCTGTGGAAAATGAGATGCCGGTGTATGCCGAATGCGGCGGGCTGATGTTTTTATCCCGTAATATTCTGGTAAACGACAAAGCTTATCCAATGGTAGGGGTGTTTGATTGCGACGTTGAGATGAAAGCGAAACCGCAGGGTATTGGCTATACCATTCAGAAAGTACTGCCGGGCAATCCGTTTTATCCGGAAGGTTCTCAGATAGTGGGTCACGAATTTCATAATTCGCAGATTGTAAATATGGGGCCGAATCTGCACTATGGTTTTAGCACCGAGCGCGGCAAGGGGATTGTGCCAGGTTCTGATGGACTGGTGTATAAAAATACTCTGGCCGGGTACCATCATTTACACGCGGCCGCAGCTCCTGGATGGGCTGAACAGATGGTTTGTCTGGCGGGAGAATATCGCCAGAAACAGCAATCGGAAAAAGAGTAAATCCGACGATTGAAAAGCGATAGATTTTTTTTATTTCTCGAAAACTCAAATGTTATTGATTAAAACACGAATTTAAGCCGTTTTTTTAAAAAAAATATTGCAAATTTTCGAGGAATATGTAATGATTATAGTGTGTTTGATTGACTCTGATATTATACGCAGAGTTTGTGTTTAGTCGAGGGATTATTAATTAGCGAAGCTGGTTAATCCAACCTGAAAGGAGTTGTTTTAGAATGTTTATGCCAAGCGTTGACGCTGAAAAATGTGTTGCATGTGGTGAATGTGCAGGCGCTTGCCCAGGTTCCGTATTCGTTGTTAATGAACACGCTGAAGTTACAGATAACGAATGTCTGGGTTGCCAGAGCTGCGTACTGATCTGCCCAGTTGGTGCGATCACATTATCTGAATTCTAATTTGATTTCGAAAAGGTACAAGTTAGTTAATGTAGCAAGTTCCTTGCTATAGACGTTGTAGCAAATTATTGCTATAAATAATTATGGAGGTGTATGGATTTGGCAAAAGCTAGACCAATGCTGGACGAACTGAAAAATGGCCCATGGCCTTCCTTCGTCAAAGAAATCGAAAAAAGTGCTGCTAAAAACGAACAGGCTGCTACTTTATTAGATTTATTAGAAGATTCTTATGAAGAAAAACGTGTACACTGGAAACACGGTGGTATCGTAGGTGTTAGAGGTTACGGCGGTGGCGTTATCGGCCGTTACACCGATACACCAGAAAAATACCCAGCAGTTACAGAATTCCACACAGTACGTGTAAACCAGACTTCTGGTTGGTTCTATAACTCCGCAGACATCCGCACACTGTGCGATATCTGGGAAAAACACGGTTCCGGTTTAACAAACATGCACGGTGCAACAGGTGACATCGTATTCCTGGGTACCACAACTGAACATCTGCAGGACTGCTTCAACGATCTGTCCTGGGCTGGCTGGGACTTAGGTGGTTCCGGTTCCAACTTCAGAACTCCTGCATGCTGTGTAGGTCCTGGTCGTTGTGAATATGCTTGCTTCGATACTCTGGATTTCCTGTACAACATTACACAGGCTTACCAGATGGA
>JAFOFM010000215.1 GCA_017387265.1 Peptococcaceae bacterium
ATGGAACTATCAATCTGAAAAAACATACATCGTCCTCGCATATATTTATGGAAGAAGTTGAGGCATTGTATCATACCATTGTGAATCCTGCTTTAATGGTGCACCGGTTAAATCTGACTGCCGGTGCAGTAGTGCCGGAACATGAAGCGTTGCAGAAAAAATCCGTAGAGCAGCTGGATTTATTTGTGGATTATGAGGCAGAAGATAAACGCAGGGCAGAGGAGAAAGCGTTATTAGATAAAGAAAAACGCAGACAAAAAGCAATGCTTGCCATCAAACAGAAATACGGCAAAAATGCAATTCTGC
Source organism: Peptococcaceae bacterium (assembly GCA_017387265.1). Taxonomy (GTDB): domain Bacteria; phylum Bacillota; class Peptococcia; order Peptococcales; family Peptococcaceae; genus UBA7185. Next base: position 307 of record JAFOFM010000215.1, read on the forward strand.
GCGGTATGAGCCTGGAGGAAGGGGCTACCGCAAAAGAGCGCAATCAGCAGATTGGAGGGCACAAGGCATGAACGAAACTCATGAGTATGATGATATTATTCATCTGGAAAGACCGGTATCGAAAAAACATCCGCCAATGGATATTACAAACCGGGCAGCACAGTTTTCGCCTTTTGCAGCCCTTACCGGTCATAACACTGCCATTCGTCAGACCGAAGCGCATCATCTTGCAGAGCTTGAGAAAAACCGCAACCAGCGGCGATAAACAAGTGTTTTCTTGAAATTCCCTGCTGTCTGCACTATAATAGATATGGTTTACAGACAGACCAATTCTCATAGAAAAGAGTGTGTAACAAGATGCAGGCAATTATGGAAACCATTTTTGATATTGGCTATTTAGGTGCGGTCATTATATTAGGGGCGCTGATGATAAAAAACTGCAGAGGCGACCGGCAGTTTTACCTGTTTGGTATTATGGGCGTGCTGCTGGGTGTGGGCGATGCCTTTCATTTAGTGCCGCGGATTCTGGCGCTTCATGCAGGGGATATGGAAAGTTATGCTGCGGCATTAGGCATTGGCAAGATGATTTCTTCTATTACCACAGCCGTTTATTATACGCTGCTTTATATGGTATGGCGAATCCGTTATCATATCACCGATAAATACGAGCTGACAATCGTCGTTTATGCTATGCTGGCTCTGCGCGTTGTGTTATGTCTGCTGCCGTTTAACCAGTGGACAAGCCTAGATGCACCATTAAGCTGGGGCATTTATCGCAATATTCCGTTTATTATCTTAGGCGTGATTCTGATGGTGATTTTATACCAGAGCGCAAAAAAAGAAAACGACACTGCGTTCCAGTGGATGTGGCTCACCGTGGTAATCAGCTTTGTGTGCTATATTCCGGTGGTATTATTTGCAGAAACTATCCCTGCTGTAGGCATGCTGATGCTGCCAAAAGCCTGCGCCTATGTGTGGGCTGTGGCGATGGGTTATCGCGCTATGAAGCAGAAACAGGTATTAAGCGGTTATTTAGACCGGTTTAAAGTAATTCGTTAATCATATAACATAAAAACAAAGCCCGTGCTGAACGATGCACGGGCTTTTTGTATGCCGATTGAATGACAGGATGTTTATTGCATGCTTTTTATTACATGCTGATTACACGGGTTGCAATATTTTCAGTAAACTGCTGGTCGTGTTCTACAAAAAGCATAGTGGGTTCAAACTGAAGGATCACTTCTTCGAGCTGAAAGCGGGAGTAAATATCGATATAGTTTAACGGTTCATCCCAGATGTATAAATGGGCCTGCTGGCAGAGGCTGGCCGCAAGCAGTACCTTTTTCTTCTGGCCCATGCTGAAGGCTTCCATAGGCTGCTCCAACTGGGTGCGGGAAAAGTCCAGTTTGCTTAAAATGGTAAGAAACTGGCTTAAATCAATCTGCTCATTTCGGGCAAACTCCTGTAAAGAGCCGCAAAGATGCGTCGCAGTCTGACTGATATACGATATTTTCAGCCGGCTGTTTTTATCAAAGGTGCCGGTATACTGCAGCGCTTCCCCGATAATCAGCTTTAAAATACTGGATTTGCCGCAGCCGTTTGCGCCTTTTAAAGCAATGCGTTCGCCTGCCAGAATATCAAAGGAAACAGGGCGGTTTACCGGTATGTCATCATATAAAATACTTACCTGATGCAGGGAAACAAGCCGCTCGGCAGGAGCAGGCAGAGAAGAAATCTTTAAGCTGTCAAAACGTTCGATGTTTTTTAACAGTGCAGATTTTTCCTCAATGGCTTTCTGCTGCCGGCTTTCGATTGTTTTGGAACGCTTCATCATTTTTTCCGCCTTGTGGCCTACATAGCCCCGGTCATACACATGATTGCCGATTTTTTCAGCTTCAGCCCGGTTCGACCATGCTGCTTTTTCACGGGCGGTTTCCTGAAGGCGCACGATTTCTTTTTGCAGGCGGCTGTTCTGGGTCTGTTCAAACTGATCGCGCCGTTTTTTGTTTTCGTACCAGGAGCTGAACGTGCCTTCCTGAATTTCGATGTTGGTTTTATTAATCGAGAGAATATGATCTACACAGCCATCCAGAAAGTTCCGGTCATGGGAGACCAGAATAAATCCTTTTTTGCTATTTAGATACCGGCTTACAATTTCGCGGCCGGCCTGGTCCAGATGGTTGGTAGGTTCGTCGATGAGCAGAAAATGGTTTTCGCGAAGAAAGAGAGCTGCTAACAGCACTTTTGTCTGTTCACCGCTGGATAATGTGGCAAAAGGCCGATAAAGGGCATCTTCATCCACCGCTAAAAGCGAGAGTTCTTTGCGAATCTGCCAGAGTTCGGCATCAGGGGCCAACTCTTCCAGCAAATCCAGAACCATGGTATACGGTTCTTCTATTGGAAATGGAAAATAATCAAATTGCACCTGAGCGGAAATGGTGCCGCTATAGGAATATTCCCCGGTTAAAAGTTTTAAAAAAGTGGTTTTGCCACGGCCATTTCGGCCTGTAAACCCGAGC
>JAFOFM010000216.1 GCA_017387265.1 Peptococcaceae bacterium
ATAATATCTCGACTCTATTTATGACAGTCTGCCAATATTCTCTGTAGTTTTCTTCTGCTACTTTTGTTATAATATAATTATAATTGTCGTATATAATCATATATCGTTTTATTAAATTACGCAAGGAGAATTCTATGCATCTGGATCAACTTCTTCTGGTTCTCGATTTGGCACAGACTCATTCCTTCAACCAGACCGCAGAACGGAACTATACTACACAGCAAAGCGTTTCATATAGCATCAAACAATTAGAGAAAGAACTGAACGTAAAAATCTTTAACCGTTCCAAAACCGGTGTATCCTTTACAAAAGAAGGACAGCTTGTTCTGGAATGCGCCCAGGAAATGAAAGCATCCTATCAGAAACTGATGCAGAATCTCGGGCAGGAGCCAAAGTTTTCTGCACCGCCAGAAAAACTGACACTCTATATTTCCTCCGTACTGTTAGTTGACAGCATGCCGGATATTATCAAAAACTTCAAACAGATATATCCGGATACCCGTCTTTTCATTAAAGATGTTAACGACGATGCCATCGTGCCGGCGCTTCTCCATGGTCAATGCGATGTGGCAATATGGACCGTAAACCACGGTTACCTCGAAAATAATATTTCACCTGATATGGCAGAACGTATGCACATGAATGTGATTATGCAGGATAAATCTGTTGCTGTATTTACAGCCGAGTCTCAGCTCGCAGAAAAAGAAATACTTTCCATTGAAGACATCTCAAAATGTTCCAAAAGCATTTTCGGTGTAACACCAATTGACTCTTTCGGCAAAGACCCTTTAGACTATGCACTGTATCAGGACAATAATCTGGCAGTTCATCAGCAGCTGGCATCCGAGGACAGCACCATCTGCTTCACATCGGAAATCATGTACCAGAAGTTCTTTCCGAAAGAGAAATTTGCAGCACGTCCTATCGAGTACCCGACTCTGCCTCACTATCATATGCTTCTCCGGCGCAAAGATACGCAGCATACTGTTTATGATGCTCTTGACCGCATCATTGTACACGAGCTGAAAAAACTCTGATTCTTATTTGCAATAAATGCAGTTTCGTTGGTCCAATAACTCATACCACATAATCTGTAATGAAACAGGATTCCAGTTCAGAATTTTCATTTAGCTGAACAGAATCCTGTTCTTTTATTTTCAGTTCATCTGTTTGCCATTATTTCATTTCTGTTTTACTCCGAAATAATGTTCCACCTGCGAGCCCAGTAACGCAAACCCTCTACTGCTGAAACAGAATTGTGATATTCCATCTGTTTCAGCGCATCCGCCCAGACTTCTTCCGGAATTGCACTCGGCAGACTCTGCAGTTTCACAATTCTGTGCATATAGGTATCATCCATCAGTTCTTTTAAATCCGCCTCAAACTGTTTACGCACTTTCGGCAGATCATTGCTTCGGTTATACCAGTAGGTTTTCTGATAAACCGGCGTATGCAGAATCCCCTGTTCATCCATTTCTTTTACTTTGTTGTACAGAGATTTTTCATTGGCATTGCAGACAAATGCATATGTCCCTGTTGTTTTGCTCTGATACGCTACACCATAAAAAGTGCGTTCAAAATTATCATGCACCTGCATTTTACGCATCATCTGTTTTTTCGTCAGCTTAATCCATTTGCAGAGCTGATCATATCTCCAGTCAAGCAGATGTTTTGTCACATAGGCATAGTCCACCGCCCCGGCAAACAGATACAGCTCTTCTTCGTCAAAATAGCCGTCCAGTTCTTCCTGCCATTCCAGAAGCAGCTCTTCCGCTTGATTATCGGCAGGAATATTCTGAAGCTGATATAGCGTATCAAAATATACATCTGGGAACTGATCTCGTAGCTGTTCTGCCAGTTGCAGTTTAAAATAGAAAAACAAGTCCTCCTGCGTTTCTTCTTTTATAATGGCACGCGTACTCCACTGCTGTACCGGCGTAAGACTGCAGCCTTCCAGCACATGTTCTTCATAGGTTCGCTGAATCAGCAGCTCATCATCACTCATACTATACATGCGTTTGCCGTTTTCCCGTTTCCACGCATAACCGTACACACTGCATTCCTGCTCAAAGCAGTTCATTTCCGCCAGCTTATTAACCATCTGCGCACTGCTGACATCACGTAAAGATGTTGTCATGTTGTGTCCCTCCCCGTCCTGTTATCGAAAGGATAAATGATAATAGCCGTCTTTCATCAAGCCGATTTCCACTGGCTTCTGCAGAAAGCTGCTGATAACTTCAGAATTAATAACATCTTCCACTTTCCCGCTCTGATAAATCTGGCCATTGCGCATCAGCATGCAGTTATCAAACAGTTCCGGCGAAATTTCCTCAAAGTGATGGGTTACATATAAAATAGTATGCTGTCCTTCGTCGGCAATCCCTTTCACAAACCGTTTCATTTTATGTTTCATTACCACATCCAGGCCAGTCATCGGTTCATCCAGAACCATAACCTCAGGCTGTGCTAAAAGCGCACGAAGAATCAGTATATTCTGCCTCTCCCCCTTGGACAGCCAGCTATACGAGGCATCCAGTCGATCCTGCAGCCCTACACGCTCTAAAAGCCGTTTTAACTTGCGAACATGACTTGATGATATATATCCATCCTCCAGTCCTAATGTACCGCTTAAACCAGCCAATGTTAAATCCATAACCGATTCATTCTGATAAATCCGGTCAAAATAAGAGTTACTGATAAATCCCATTTTTTTGCGGATTTCTAAAATATTCTGTGTACGGTAATCCTCACCGCGATAAAAAATATTCCCGTGTGTATAATCCTGATAGCCGGATAACATACTCAGCAGAGTCGTTTTGCCACTTCCGTTCATACCAAGAATAATCCACCGGCTTTTTTCTTCGATTTCCCAGTTTACGTTTTTTAACAAAAACCGGCTGCCCGACTGACATCCTAATCCTCTTGCTGTAATGATTGCACCCATTTGTCAGCCTCCTCCAGCAACTGTTCCAGCCGATCCTCCTCGATGGTGGTACACTGTTCCATCGCATATTCATTCATATATACCGGAACGGTCAGCCCTGTCTCATTGGTTAGCCCCAGATAGCGCAGCTGCCAGCTTGTAATATTACATACTTTTGCCACATTCATCTGCAGACGCTGTTCGTTGTCTTCCATGTCTGGGAAGTGGTTAAACTGTGTCGCTTCTACAAAGGCTTTTGCGCTGGCATAGGCCTCTTTTTCCACGCCATACTCAATTTTCTGGCACTGGTCACAATATAATTCAATGCGAGCCATCGCCTGCGTATGAAACACGATCTGACGCACATGCAGTTCACTTCCGCAATAGCGACAGCAGCAATATTTTGCTCTCTGTTTCAGACGGTCCACGCGCAAAGATTTTTCTTTTGCCATGATACAACACTCCTTTTCAGTTAATCTGATTTCCTTACTATTATAACCGAAACCACAAAAAAGGGGGAGTACCGATTATTTTTAAATAATCCTGTACTCCCCTTCTCTCTTGCTTATCACATATTCAATACGTTACGAAATAACAGTACCTTGCCAAAATCACACTTCAATTCTGAAAATCTGTTCTCTTTAGAAAATTGCCAGAGCCAGAGGCCAACCGATAATCATAAAGGTTACGAACAGGAATGGCAGGATTTTCAGAGCTGCTTTAGACATAGCACCAGGTGTTACCATTTCCTGAGACATAGCAACCGCAGTTACTGGAGAAGCAGCAGGTGTTGCCAGAGCGAACTCGGAAATGATGAACAGCAGAGCTACCATAGCTACAGGGTTCAGGCCTACCAGGCTGGCGAACTTGATTAAGAATGGCATACAGATTACAGTTACGATCATGTTGTTTGCAATGTTGGTTAAAATTGTACCGATAACCATTACAACTGCGATAAACACAATTGGAGGCAGTTTCATAAATGGATAGAACAGTACCGCCATTGCACCGCCGATACCGGTATCAGCAGTTACCATGTAAGTGGACAGCAGCATAATGAAACCTACCATGGTAATCTGACCCCAGTTACACATGTGGTACAGTTCTTCCAGGTTAGCTATTGGTTTGCCATCTTCGCCTGGGAACAGAACAACTGCAGCACCCATCATCATACAGATACCGATTAAACCGAATTTGTTCAGGAATGGTGTTAATACTGGAACGGATAATACGTTAAAGATGTTTAACAGAATAAATACTACGAATGCACCCAGAGCAAATTTCTGGTCACGTGTACATTTTGGCACACCGCCTTCTAATTTGTAGTTTGCCAGTGGAGAAGCATCTACACGGAATACAAATTTCATCAGCGCAATGAATACAATTGCCATAATGATGCCCATCAGGGTCATCATCAGCAGATACTGCGGAACTGGCATTGGAACGTCTGGCAGCGCATTCTGATACATTCTGATATATACCAGACCGGTACTTACGAATGGGAATAAAATCTGACCACGCATCAGCTGATATGCAACACCCAGGAAGGAGAAGATAACCAGTGGATCATCTTTTTTAACGCCAACCTGTTTGAACATAGCAGTTAAGAAACCACAGAAGATAACGCACATGATGATTGGGTTGTGTGCACCCATGAACCATGCAGCCATAAAGATAATAAAGATTGCCAGGAAGCCTTTACCTTCAACCAGTTTGTTATTCAGCAGAGCAACTGCCAGCCAGTTGAATGCACCGTTTTTCATAGCAATACCAACAGCACCCATGGAAAGGATTAACGCAACGCAAACTTCGCTACCAAAGCTGCCCTGCAGCATCGGTGTCCAGCCGATGGTTAAACCCATACCTGCCAGAGCAATAATACTTGGCCATAACATGTCAATCATAATCCAGCCGTAGATTGCACCGAGAAAGCAGCCTAAGATAGCCATACCTTGCGGTGTAATGGTTAATACGCCCGGAATGAAACGGAAACCAAAACATAATGCTAATACGATTAAATAATGAATAATATTAACTTTTTTCTGTTCCATAATAAATCTCCCCCATTTCGATATTAATTGTAAACAGAAAGTTGTGTTTGTGTTTGGCTTTTGTTTCCGGTCTGCTTTTTATATCTGCCGCAGTCTGCACCGGAGCGTCAATCATAAATGTTATAAGTTCCAGGAACTCCGGACAGTCTGTAACACATTTATTTTCGCAAACTCAGAAACAGAGCCGTACTTATTTTTGAAACCTTTTCGTTTTGTTCTCGTACGCATTGAATGAAAATGATCTGCAATAATAAAGATTCTATCCGGCCGGCCGAAACCGGCCGGACAGAATGATTACCCTAAATTGAAAAGCCTATTACAGTTCTTCAGTCAGAATGGAATAAACCGGAGCACCTTCGCACTGTGCAGGCATTCTTACGCCTAACAGAGCCGCTGCTGTTGGAGCAACGTCTACTTCACGTGGGAACATGGTCATTTCGAAGCCTTCTTTAATACCAGCACCAGCTGCTACGAAGATTGGCCCTACAGAAGTATCTGCATAACCTTCTGCGGTGGATAAGGATTCCCCGTGGTCACGAACGAAGTCTTCGTGAACGAAGAAGATAATATCAGCAGATGTGTGTTCGCCGCCTAAGCCCAGCAGATTCGCATCTTTTCTGTGCAGAGCCAGAGCGATTACACGACGACCTGTTTTTGGATCTCTTACGCCGTACAGATCGGTGATGATTTTTTCTTCCAGCTCATATTTGTCAGCAGGATCTACAATACCGAAGCGGTCACGGCCTTTCAGGTTGATGTAGATGGAGTTGGAACGCTGCTGAATTGCAACGGTTTTTTCCCAGTCGATCGCTGGAATGTTGTTGCCGTTTTCATCTTTCTGCAGAACGGTGTAACCCAGTTCAGACATTAAGCCTGTGTTGATACCGTAGTTGTCACCAATTTCAGGCATATAGTCTTCTTTTGGACAAATCAGAGAATGGTCAGAGAATACCAGAATAGTCCAGCCTTCATCTAACAGAGGCAGGAACTCGCCAATGTATTCGTCAGCCATTTCATGAGTACCGATTGCATAGTTGTAATAGGTTTCTTCACCTTTTCTGGATTCGCCTTCGCGTTCTTTCAGAGTACGCATATAGGTGTGGCCAGCCATGTCAGGGCCATGGAAGTGGGAGAATACTACTTCTACGCCTTCTTCATGAATCATGTAGTTGATAGAATCAGCCTGCCATTTTGCAGCCTGTCTCCACTGTTCCAGGTTGCAGTCCAGAACCAGAGCATCGTCACCATCGCCTAACTGGCCTGTTGCACATGGAGGACCAAAGTTTGCTTTAATTTTGTCAAAGATCCAGGTTGGGTACCATACAGAGTTATCATCTGCAGAGAAGCCGTTGGAATACCACATACGCAGGAAGGAACCGTCTTTTGCCAGATCCAGAATGCGTACGTTACGAACAATGTTTTCCAGAGCGCCAGTACGACGGTTTGGCATAAAGTCAGGCACATTTTTGGTGTACACATTTTTTTCAATGATTGCAACCGGCTGTGGCTGATCTTTTTTCAGGTATACAGCGATTCTGTCGTATACGCCCTGTTCGTTTTTCAGGATTAAGCAAGGATGTGGGAATCTGCCGTATACCAGCATCCAGGTGAATTCTTTTGCGCCTTCTGGGATTTCAACTTCCCAGCCGGTTG
>JAFOFM010000018.1 GCA_017387265.1 Peptococcaceae bacterium
CGGGCTGGATGATGGGTAAACTGCTGGCGATTCATCCTGTAATTGGTTTTGTAGATGGTAAAGTTTCTGTAGTGGCAAAAAAACGCGGTATGAAAGCAAGTCTGCAGTATCTGGCAGATGTGGTAGTGGAACAGCAGAGTGATCCGCAGTATGGAATTATTGCCGCTTACACAGAAAATCAGGGGAACATTGAACAGGTAATCGGAATGACAAATCCGGAATATCAGAAACAGGTCAAACTGTATGATAACCTGACACCATCCATTGCATGCCACTGGGGGCCGAATGCATTCGGCTATATTTTTGTAAAAAAAGAAGCAGATAGAATATAATTTTTCAGACAGGTGGTCCGTATAAAAAGGGCCGTCTGTTTTTTATTTGCGGCAGAATCCGGAATTGACGATAAAATGGCAAAGAAAAACTCCCCGGTCAGGATAGACCAGGGAGTGAAGATTCTTGAAAAGGAAAGATGATGAATATAACTTAGTTCCAGTATTCTGTGTCGTGGATGCCGATATCTGCTGCTTTGAATACAGGGTCTTTGCCTTCTCTGCGCTGTCTGATATAGTCATCCAGTGCTTTGAATGCAGTGCCGCCGAGAATCAGGCAGACTGGAACGTTAATCAGAGCCATGAAGCCCATGAGTACATCGGCCAGATCCCACGCCAGACCGGCACTGAACTGCGCACCGATGAAAATGATTACAACAGCCAGCAGGCGATAGCAGAACATAAATGTTTTGTTGCTCTGTGCACCTTTGTACAGGTAGCTGATGTTCATTTCTGCGTAGTAATAGTTGCCGATTAAGGTAGTGTATGCAAACAGAGCCAGCGCTGCAGTGATAAAGAAGCTGCCGAACGCGCCGAAGTTTGCTACCAGAGAATCCTGAATGTAGGCAGCGTTCATTGTGTTGCCGGCTGCGTCAATGTACAGTGCAGGATCCAGACTTGTGCACAGAATCATAAAAGCAGTAGCGGTACAGATTACCAGAGTATCCAGGAATACAGACAGCATCTGCACCAGACCCTGTTTTACCGGATGGGATACATCGGCAGAAGCAGCTGCGTTTGGAGCAGAACCGATACCTGCTTCGTTAGAGTACAGACCGCGTTTGATCCCATTCATCATCGCAGCGCCCATTAAACCGCCGAATGCAGACTGTGGATTAAAAGCTTCGCTGAAAATCATTTTAAATACGATTGGCAGATTTTCGATATTCATAACGACTACGGTTAATGCAACCAGAATGTACAGCATAGCCATGAATGGTACCACAATCTGTGTTACTTTGGAAATGCGTTTGCCGCCGCCCAGAATAACCAGAGCTGCTAATACTGCAATAACTGCGCCGATTACAACAGTCGCATTTTCACCAGGCAGATAAGCTTTTACAAAGTCTGTCATATTGTAAGAAGCCAGAGCGTTGAAACCGCCCATGTAGGTGAGAATCAGAGCAACTGCAAAAGCGCCGCCCAGTGCAGGGGAATGCAGTGCCTGTTTGATATAATAGGCAGGACCGCCATAAGAGCCATTTTCGCCTCTTTTTTTATAAATCTGAGCCAGTGTGGATTCAACGAAGGCAGATGCGCCACCCACCAGAGCGATTACCCACATCCAGAATACAGCACCAGGACCGCCGGCGATGATAGCACCGGTTACCCCTACGATATTACCAGTACCAACACGGGATGCTGTGGAAACCATCAGTGCCTGGAACGAAGAAATCGCGTTTCTGTCTTTTCGTGGTTCTTTAATAACACGAATGGATTCCCCTAACAGACGAAACTGAATAAAACCAGTACGAATGGTGAAATACAGACCTGCCAGAATCAGCAGGGCAATCAGAATATAGCCGTACAGCCATCCGCTGATTGTACTAACAATACTTGCAAAAACTTCCATGAAAAAACCCTTTCTATAATAAAATCAACTTTCTTATTTTAACAGGAATTCTGTTATCTCGTCAATCAAAACTCTGCCGGCCATGAAAAAAGCCCGACTGCCATAAGGCGTCGGGCAGAAACCGGATAGATTTCCGGGATGGATTATTTGTCTTCCATCAGACCTTTATAGTAATGATGCATATTGTACAGAACTGCGCATGGGTTATGACCGGTTACACGGTCTTTTGCCACCAGAGTGGTTACCAGAGCGTCAGAGTATTTGTTAAACAGGCTGTCATGGCCTACACATAACCCGATGGATACGTTCAGGTCAGTCTGTTCTTCGTTCAGCATTTTTGCCTGCAGGATTGGATTGCACATGGTTGCACCGCTGTTTTCGCATTTTTCCGGAATACCGATTTCTGTTTTTGGTACAGCGCCGGTTTTACAGCAGATGCCGTATACTTCAAACCCTTTTTTACGCAGCAGTTTTGCAAAAATTTTCGATTCCTCTAAAAGACCCAGACAGGTTGCAATGCCGATTTTTTTTGCGCCGATGCGTTTTGCAAATTCCACAGTTTCTTCTACACGAGTCATTTTACCGTAAAAAGCGGATTCTACATCAGCTGCACTGAACATTACACGATGGTTTTCTTCTTCGCTGTAAGCGGCAATGGATTCCTGCAGAATGTCCGGGTTCATGTTTTTGGTCAGACAGAAGTCTGGATATTTTTCCGCGTCGCCTTTTTTGCAGGCTTTTACAGCACAGTCAATACAGGATAAGGTTTTTGGTTCGTTTGTCATAATGGTCACTCTTTTCTGAAATAAAGTAGCTTCTTTTTTAATAGATAGACAGTAAAGAAAAGACAGTAAAAAGAAAGCATTTCGAATAAAAGCTTGAGGAACTGTCTTATTTCAGTATAGCACGTTTTAAAAAAAAGACAATTGGAAAGAAACTGCCGTCATATCTTTTTGGGATTATCGTAGAATAATTGCGAGGAGCTGGTGCAGATGCAAGCTGTTTTTTTTGATATACCAGCAGGCGCGTTCAGCCGGAATCCGATGCTGCAGGAATGGGTGCAGGATGGCTATGCCGTTACCGGGCGTTTACGCCGTTCCGGCTATGACCGGGTGAAGCTTCTGGCTGAACAGCCTGCGGATATTTATGATCTGATGGAAACGGTGACGTTTCAGGAAAGCGTGCACTGGATTCTTCAGGAAGAATGCAGTCATTACCGGGAATTGTTAGAGCCGGGCGATTATGTGATGTTCCGGCAGCAGGCAAAACGCCGTATGGAAAAAATGGAACCGCAGCTGCGGCTGATTATCCGGCAGGATATTGAACAGAGGCTGAAACAGAACGATACATTTAATATACACGGTTATCTTCGATTTGCTGCGCAAAAACTGAAGCAGATGCAGCAGAATGCGCTGCAAGAAGAATACCAGCGACTGGCAGAAGAACTGGAGCAGGAGTCGTTTATTGAACTGCTTCGCTTTTTTGTGGCTGTTCAGCCGCCAGTCCTGAAAGAAGCGCATTTAACAATGACGACAATAAATGAGATCCAGATTGCTCATCAGCTTGCACACCGCTGCGATCATTTCAGAGGTCAAACCACGGCTGAGCTTTCGGATATCCGCTCCCGTTGTGGTTTCCGACAGCAGCCACTCCC
>JAFOFM010000217.1 GCA_017387265.1 Peptococcaceae bacterium
AGGGCGGTACCAGTAAAGGCGGCGGGGTAGGCACCAGAGGCCCCGGGGAAACCAAGCTGGAAACCGACCGTCGCCGTATTCGTCAGCGGATTCAGATTATCGAACAGGATTTAAAAGAGGTGCGCAAACATCGCGCTGTTCAGCAGAAAAGCAAACTGCGCAATCATCTGCCCCTTGTAGCCCTTGTAGGCTATACCAATGCAGGGAAATCGTCGCTGTTAAACGGCATCACCGATGAACAGACCTACGCGGAGGATCAGCTGTTTGCAACACTGGACCCTACAACGAGAGCCTTTTATCTGCCAAACGGCAGTAAAGCGCTATTAACAGACACGGTAGGCTTTATCCGGGATCTGCCGCCGCAGTTAATCAATGCGTTCAAAGCAACTCTGGATGAATTGCATTATGCTGATTTACTGCTGCATGTGGTGGATATCAGCAATCCAAACTTTGATAACCAGCTGGAGGCGGTAGAAGGCATTTTACAGCAGCTGGGCTTAGAGGAAAAGCCAAGAGTCTATGTGTTTAATAAAATTGACCGGCTGGAGGAACTTCCACCGGTAAGTGCAAGGCTGGAACGGGAAAGCTGCTGCTATATCTCGGCAGAGCAGAAACTGAATCTGGAAACATTAATGCAAATTATGGAAAGCCGCCTGATGCAGAATATCACCTGCAGAATTGCATTGCCGATGACCATGGGCGGTTTACTGAATCAGGCATATGGAGCCGGTCAGGTGGACAATCTGGAATATACGGAAGAGGCGATTCTCTTTACCTGGAGCGGACACCGGGAGAATCTGCCGCCGGCACTTGAGAAATACGTGGAAAATACGATATAAAGAAAATAAAGTATAAAAATAATATGGAGTCGAAATTGAAATGAACGAATATTTTTTAAGTCTGAAAAATAAATATCATATCAGCGACGGGCTGATGGACGAGATTACAAAAGCTTATGATGCGGTACAGCCTTACTGGATGACCGTGAACAACAACACCGCTACAGCACAGATTAAAATTCTGAATGCTTTTCAGAAAAATCAGGCATCGGATTTCCATTTAAACGGTTCTACCGGTTATGGTTACGGGGATACCGGTCGTGATATTCTGGAGTTAATCTGGGCGGATATCTTTAAAGCGGAAAAAGCACTGGTGCGCTCTAATATTGCATCGGGCACCCATGCACTGGCTCTGTGCCTGTTCGGGATTCTGCTGCCGGGGGACACTTTCGTATCCATCAGCGGTGAACCATATGATACTCTGCAGACCATTATCGGCCGCAACAAAGAGATGGGCACTTTATCCGAACTGGGTATTCATCATAAAGTGGTGGAATTAGTAAACGATGAGTTTGACTTTGACGGTATCGCAAAAACAGTAACACCGGATACCAAAATGGTTTGCATCCAGCGTTCCCGCGGTTATAACTGGCGTAAATCGCTGACAATTGCTCAGATTGAAGAAGCGATTGCTTTCGTTAAAAACATCAATCCAGAGATTATTGTATTCGTAGATAACTGCTACGGCGAATTTGTAGAATTAAAAGAGCCGCTGGAAATCGGGGCCGATTTAATCGCTGGTTCTCTGATTAAAAACCCAGGCGGCGGTTTAGCTCCTCGCGGCGGTTATGTAGCCGGGAAAGCACATCTGGTAGATCGCGCTGCGGCTCGCTTAACAGCACCGGGTATTGCAGAGGATGTTGGTTCTGCATTAGACTTTAACCGTCTGGCATATCAGGGGCTTTTTATGGCGCCATTAATTGTAGAACAGTCCATGAAAGGGGCTATTTTTGCAGCGCAGCTGTTAGCACAGCTGGGTTATAAAGTATCTCCGGCTGCTGATGCTGTGCGTACTGATATTATTCAGGCGATTCAGCTGGATGAGCCGGACAATGTAAGAAAATTCTGCCGCGGTATTCAGATGGCATCGCCGTTAGATGCCCATGTAACACCGTATGATGCAGAACTGCCAGGTTATGATGATCCGGTTATTATGGCAGGGGGGACTTTTGTACAGGGTTCTTCGATTGAATTAAGTATTGACGGGCCAATGCGCGAACCTTACATTGTGTACATGCAGGGCGGTTTATCCGTGGCGCATGTTATTGCAGGGGTTGTAGCCGCTGTAGGGCAGATGGAACAGTAAGCGTTTTTAAAAACGATTGATTCTTAATAAAAGAGGCTGAAAAACATGAAAAAAGTAGGTTTATTATTTGGCGGCCGCTCCGGGGAGCACGAAGTATCTCTGGTATCGGCAAGTGCAATTGCACATAATTTTAATAAAGATGAATTTGAAGTACTGCCATTTCTGATTTCCAGAGAAGGCCGCTGGTATGGTCCGGTAGCGCTGGAAGATATCAAAACTGCATCGGCAGAACAGTATGCAGATAAAGAAGTTCTGCTGGCTCCATATCCAGGCGGGGTTGTATTATCGGCTGATGATGGGCATGAAGTATGTAAATTGGATGTAGTGTTCCCGATTAATCACGGGACTTACGGGGAAGACGGCATTCTGCAGGGGCTTTTAGAGCTGGCCGGTGTACCATATGTAGGGGCAGGGGTAGCAGGCTCTGCCATTGGTATGGATAAAGCGGTTATGCGCAAAATTCTGGCATATCACAATATTCC
>JAFOFM010000218.1 GCA_017387265.1 Peptococcaceae bacterium
ATTCACTACCAGTGGAGTTTTGTGGGCGGCCTGCTGGTTCCTATCCCGGGAGCGCAGGATATAGTGATCCGGGCAAACAACCCGGAAGGGATCATTGATCCATTTACGCGGCATGATACAAACTGTGTTGTGCTGGATGAAGACGGCAATGTTGTTGTATGGCCAGGCCAGATTATCGGCAAAGAAGAAATCAAAGCGGCTCTGCGCGGCGGGAAACTGCAGGATTTACTGGATATGGCAACCGTATCTCTGCTGAAAGAGGAACCGGCTGTATCGGTGGAAGAAGCAGAAGACGAGGAACCGGAAATTGAAGTAGAAGTAATCGTGGATGAAGCATTTGCAGCAGAAGAAAGCGATGAAACCGAGCCGGAAATCGAAGTGGAAGTATTTGTAGAAGAACCGGAACTGTCGGAAGAAGATGCGGCATTTATCGCAGAAGAAGCAGCGAAAATGGAACAGGCGGAAGACGCAGGGAAAGAAGAAGCTGCTGCAGAATAAAATAACAGATGCACGGTTCCGGCTTGAAAGCCGGAGCCGCTGCAGAAGAAATCAGACAGAGTATTGAGGTGTTGAACGATGCAGGATGTATTGACATTACAGGATTTGCCGATGGGGCAGATGGGGGAAATCGTAGATTTATCTGAAGAACACAGACAGGCCATCTACCAGGAATTTGGCGCAAGTGTAGGCATGACCGTCATGATTCTGCATAAAGCCGTGGACTGGCTGGTGCAGATTGGCTACAGCCAGGTGGATATGGGCAGCAAATATCTGAAACATATCAAAGTACGGCCGGTGACACTGTAAAACGTCAGAAAAATAGAAATATTTATAAAAGCCGGGTGAAAGCCCGGCTTTTTTCAGTGCAGGAGGTATCAGTTATGCAGATTACATCGGCAGGAGCTAACAAATTATTACGAAAATTAGAGGATGACAAGCATTTTATTCTGGCAAAAGAGGCTTCGTCCTGTACCTATGTGATGACGGAAGGCGTTGAAGCGCTGATTCCGCCTTATAGTTACCGGAAAACAGCAGATGAACTGGAAGCCATCGAAGCAGAAGTCCGTAAAATTAAACATGCCCTGAATGTGTTCAACAGCACCACCGTGCTGGATGGCCTCGGGATTACCATTGATGAGGCTCTGGTAAAAATGGCGCAGTTAAACCAGCGGAAAGCCACACTGGATGTGATGCGCTGCCGGCTGGAAAAAGAACGCATTGCCAATTTCGGCCGCAGCAATGTGGTGGAATACACCTGCATCAATTACGATCTGGCAGAAATTCAGGCCGATTATCAGGCAATCAGTCAGCAGATTATGGATATTCAGCTGGCGCTGGATTTTACGAACCAGACAAAAACATTCGAGCTGGAGATGTAAACAGCGAACCAATATTCCGTTCCGGGACTGCTGCATTGTTTGCACAGTGTGATGCAGCATGGATCTGGTTAAATGTTAGAGTTTATTCTGTTATGGCGTTATTGGTTATAAGTTCAGGTTCAATGTTAACGGAAAACAGAGAAAATTCTTTTTACAGACAGCTGGTGCTTCGGTACTGGCTGTCTGTCGCAGCAGACCGGATAAAAACTTTCTGACAGAGGAAGTATGGTTATACTCTGTCGGTACATATTTGCATGAAATAAGCTTTGTAAGAAATAAGCGAAACGGGGTGGAAGTATGGCAGAGCAGAAACGGGATATGACAATCAGTTTTGTGCGTATGCTGGCGATGATCTGTATTGTAACCTGCCATGTGATGCAGTATTACAATATGGAGCTGGCATGGTGGTTTAACGCGGGGGTGCAGATGTTTCTGTGTATTTCCGGCTATCTGTACGGCCGTAAAAAGATTCCGGCAATTCTGGCCTTTTATCGCAAAAATTTTGTAAAAATCCTGATTGATTACGAAATTATCATATTATCTGTTCTGGCGGTTACATTTCTGTTTACCGATATCAGCCTGACGGTTCCATCTGTGCTGGGCGCGCTGTTTACAGTGGTGACGATTGAAGGCGGAGCTCATTTATGGTTTATCCCTACGATTTTAATGTGTTATCTTTTAACACCGGTGTATGATCGGGTATGCAGCCGGGCGGAAGAAAAACATGCCGTTTTGTTTTTAGGCAGTATTCTGCTGCTGTTTATCGGCAATGAGCTGGTATTTCGTCAGCTGACCGGCTATTTTAATGCGGCGTGGATCAACTGCTATCTGCTTGGCTTTACATTGCGCCGGCTTCAGAGTTACCGGTTCTGGTACAGCATTGCGGCTTTCAAAATAGCACTTGCCGGCGCTTTGTTTATTTCTGTTCAGATTGGTGTCCGTTATCTGCAGCTGATTCCCCTTACTGATGCGTGGCGGCCATTCTATTATCCCATGTGTGATTATGGCCATGTATTTTTAGGTATAACGCTGTTTACATTCGGCAGAGTACTGCTGAGCCCGATCTGTAAATTTAACCCGATACAGCGGATTTTACAGCTTTCTGACCGCTATTCGTATCAGATTTACCTGACTCATCATTTCTTTATTCTGGGGCCGTTTACTTTAATGGCACTGACCGCAAATCCGTATGTTAATGTAGCCCTGATTCTGTTTTTAACGGTACTCACTGCCGTGCTGCTGCAGAAGATTTCAGCGAAAATCAGTCAGATGTTTGCAAAATAGCAGAATTATACACTTCGCAACCAATAGTTGCGCGATATTTGGTGGTGAATTGCGCGCTTATTTTGTAGAATAGAAGAAAACAAAGGGGGATACATGTATGGAAATTGATATGAGTACAACTATTTTTGCGATCATTAATCTGTTTCTGCTGATTATTCCGACAGCGGTTATGATTTATATTGCGGTACTGGCAATCAGGGCACTGAAAAAATATCTGGCCTCGAAGGATGTGCGGGAGGAAAAGGCCGTTGTAAAGAAATCACTTGGTGAAATCTTAAAAGCCAATCGTGTTCGCTGTAAAATGACACAGGAATTTGTAGCGGAACGAGTCGGCGTAAGCCGGCAGGCGGTATCAAAATGGGAAAACGGCACATCTGACCCGAGCACCTCGAATCTGCTGGCACTGGCAAAGTTGTACGAGGTTTCGCCGGAGGAATTATTGAGAGAGGTTCAGTAAGATATAATAGAGGCATAGAAAAACGAGCTGTCGCAATGACAGCTCGTTTTTTATGAAGTTATGCTTTTAATTCATCAATTTCAGCCAGCCATAAGGTAGACATTGCATCGCTCGGCATATTCCAGTCGCCGCGTGGAGATAAGCCTACGCTGCCCACTTTTGGACCATCCGGCAGGCAGGAACGTTTAAACTGCTGGTTGAAGAACCGGCGGAAGAAGGTGCGCAGCCAGTGCAGAATGGTTTCGTTGTCGTACTGACCGGCAAATGCTTTCTGTGCCAGATAGTAGATTTTTTTCGGCGGACATGCCCAGCGTACGGCATGATACAGGAAAAAGTCATGCAGTTCGTATGGACCTACTAAATCTTCGGTTTTCTGTGCAATTTCGCCGTCTTTGGCCGGCAGCAGCTCTGGAGAAACCGGAGTATCCAGAATATCCAGCAGTGTTGCGCTTAATTTTGCATTGTCGGTGGTTTCCGCTGCATGGCGTACCACGTGGCGTACCAGTGTTTTTGGAATGGCGCCGTTTACACCGTACATCGACATATGGTCGCCGTTATAGGTTGCCCAGCCCAGAGCCAGTTCGGATAAGTCGCCGGTACCGATTACCAGACCGTTTGTCTGGTTGGCAATGTCCATTAATACCTGGGTGCGTTCACGAGCCTGGCCGTTTTCAAAGGTAACACTGTGGTCATTAAAATCATGGCCGATATCTGCAAAATGTGCCTTTACAGTATTGCCGATATCTACAGTGCGGAAGGTTACGCCTAATTCCTGACACAGCAATTCGGCATTGGAACGGGTGCGGCTTGTGGTACCGAAGCATGGCATGGTAACAGCCACGATATCGGTTCTTGGACGGTTTAATAAATCCATAGACTCCGAAAAAGGAGCCACAGCCGGAAGTTTCATGATGAAGCTCATACGATTAAAGAAGAAATACAACCTCACAACCATCGTCATAGCC
>JAFOFM010000219.1 GCA_017387265.1 Peptococcaceae bacterium
CTGCTGGCAAGTATCGCATCGCTGTTATTCTTAAGCGGTCGATATCGCGAACTGTGGATTCTCACCGCAAACGGCGCAAAACAGAGTCGTATCCGGTGTTACAGTAAAAGCAGCATGGTAGTGGAAGAAACCGAGGAAGAACTGGCCGAACTGTGGCCGCACCAACAGGAGGCAACCTAACAATGGAACAATTGCAGTTACCTTTATTATGGCTGATGTTAGCCGCATATGTCGGGGCACTGGTGGTTTATGGAATGGGTTTCTGGGCCCGTAATAAAAACCTCCAGAATATCGCTACAAAAATCGTATATGTCGGGGTAGTCATCACTGCGGCAGCGCTTGTTCTGCGCTCTGTACTGATTGGCGGGCTTCCGTTAAACAATGGCTTTGAATTTGGTCTGTGCTTTGTATTTGTTGCAGCACTGGCCTATGTGATTATCGAAAGAAAATTCTCCATCGGCGGCATCGGGCTGTTTGTTATGCCGATTCTGGTGGTTCTGGGCTGCTGGCTGGTAAGTATCGATTTAACCATCGAACCGGTTATGCCTGCTCTGCGCAGCTACTGGCTGGCGGTGCATGTATCAGCGGCTGTTATCTCTTACGGTGCATTTGCCGTATCCTTTGCAGTATCGATTGCATATCTCTTAAAAGACAAAAGCGGAGATAAGGCGGACAGCCGTCTGGCACAGACTCTGCCATCTCTGAAAGTTCTGGACGAGATTACCTATAAACTGATTTTCGTTGGTCTGCCGTTCTTAACCATTATGCTGGTTACCGGCGCAGTCTGGGCAGAATATGCCTGGGGCGCGTTCTGGAGCTGGGACCCGAAAGAAACCTGGGCTCTGATTACATGGCTGGTATATGCAATTTATCTGCATACCCGCTTCATGAAAGGGTTTAAGGGCAAAAGAGCCGCGTGGCTCAGTGTACTGGGCTTTGCAGCCGTAATTTTTACATTCTTTGGCGTAAGCTATCTCTTGCCAGGTATGCATAGTTATCTGGTATAATGATAGAGTAAGGCATTACTTTTGATGGGAGGTGAAAAGGATGAGCAATCGTTTAAACCAGCTCATGCAGCAGAAGCATGAAGAACTGTTAAAAGAATGGTTTGAACAGGCAATTGCCGCTTATCCGGCAGAGGCTCACAAATATTTTGTAAGAGTCGATAAAGACTTCGCCAACCCGGTTGGCAGCAACATTTATCGCAATATGGATCACCTGCTGAGTGAACTGCATGGCGATCGTGATGCCGACAAACTGTACGGTCATCTGGAAATGATTATGAAAATCCGTGCTGTTCAGGATATGAAGCCATCGAAAGCGCTGGCATTTCTGCCAAGCTTCAAACATCTGATTCTGACAACATTCAAAAATGAAGTGAACGCGGGTCAGATTACACAGGCGGATCTGGATGACTTATATACCGATATTGACACACTGATGCTGATCGCTTTTGACCTGTACAGTGAAA
This sequence comes from Peptococcaceae bacterium, assembly GCA_017387265.1. Classification (GTDB taxonomy): domain Bacteria; phylum Bacillota; class Peptococcia; order Peptococcales; family Peptococcaceae; genus UBA7185. The sequence goes on from JAFOFM010000219.1 coordinate 1,472, forward strand.
GTAAAGAACAGCTTTCCAATCTGCGTATTGCACAGGTAAAAGAAATGAACGCAATGCTGCAGAAAGCGAATCTGTTAAATGAATCGGTGGATACTAGCACTTTTATGCGGTGCAGTAACTATATAGAGGAAGAGTAGGAAATATAACAAAGGGGTGTTAACATGGCAAAACTTCCAAAACCACAGGAGCTCACCAAGATTGACTTTAAGCCACCTGAAACAAGCTGGATGGATACCCCGGTAGACTTCAGACCGGGTACTTACAGCTATGCAAGTAAACCAGAAAGCTTAGAGATGATCGGGTTCCCAAATCCACGTATCTGGTCTCCAGCTGATGAAGACTGGAAGCTGCCGGAAAACTGGCAGACAATTATTTTAGACGGCTTAAGAGACCGTCTGCAGAGATTCCGTTCTTTAAAAGTATACATGGATATCTGCGTAAGATGTGGCGCTTGTGCTGACAAATGTCACTTCTTCCTGGGTTCCGGCGACCCTAAAAACATGCCGGTTCTGCGTGCAGAACTGCTGCGCTCTGTTTACCGTAAAGAATATACTTTAGCAGGTAAACTGATGGCAAAAATGGTAGGTGCAAGAGAACTGACCTTACCAGTACTGAAAGAATGGTTCTACTACTTCTTCCAGTGTACAGAATGCCGTCGCTGTTCTGTATACTGCCCATACGGTATCGATACCGCTGAAATCACCATGATCGGCCGCGAACTGCTGAACCTGGTTGGTTTAAGTATTGACTGGGTAATGGGTCCTGTATCCGCATGTTACATGAAAGGTAACCACCTGGGCATTCAGCCTCACGGTGTAGTTGACTCTTTCGACATGGCTCTGGATGATATCGAAGATATCACAGGCGTACGTCTGGATCTGTCTTACAACCGTAAAGGTGCAGAAATCCTGTACGTTCCACCATCTGGTGACGTTTTCGCAACACCAGGTACTTACTCCCTGATGGGTCAGTTAATGCTGTTCCATGAAATGGGCTTAGACTACACTCTGAGTACTTACAACTCGGAAGGTGGTAACTTCGGTCTGTTTACTTCCAACGAAATGATGAAACGTCTGAATGCGAAAATCTACGCAGAAGCACAGCGTCTGGGCGTTAAATACATCATCGGTGGTGAGTGCGGTCACATGTGGCGTGTACTGAACCAGTACATGGATACCATGAACGGTCCAGCTCCTTCCAACCTGGAAGTACCGAAAAACCCTGTAACCGGCACTGTATTCGAAAACGCAAGATCCACCAAAATGATCCACGTTACCGAATTCACTGCTGACTTACTGCGTCACAACAAAGTAAAACTGGATCCTTCCAGAAACAGCAATATCATTGCTACCTACCATGACTCCTGCAACCCTGCTCGTGCAATGGGTCTGTTCGACGAACCACGTTACATTCTGGATCACTGTGTTGAATGGCATGAAATGCCGGAAGACACCATCCGTGAAAAAACATTCTGCTGTGGTTCCGGTGCCGGCTTAGGTAACGATGAAAACATGGAAATGCGTATGCGCGGCGGCTTCCCAAGAGCGAATGCTGTTAAATTCGTAAAAGAACGTCACGGCGTAAACATGCTGGCATGTATCTGTGCGATTGACCGTGCAGCTCTGCCACCACTGATGAACTACTGGAACCCAGGCGTTGAAGTTTGTGGTGTACACGAACTGCTGGGTAACGCATTAGTAATGAAAGGTGAGAAAAAACGTACCGAAAACCTGCGTTTTGAACCACTGCCAAACGTAGACGATGAGGAGGAAGCATAAGATGAAAAAAACTAATATGATCATCGGCTTAGTCATCTTCGCCGTATTAGTGACTGTTCCATTCTGGTCTTCTTTCGTATCCCCTGCAAATGGTGCTGCTCCTGAAGTAAGCTTAGACACTCCTGCTATCAACCAGATGGCAGAACCAAAATGTGTAGAAGATGTTGAATGGATGCGCGCTCATCACATGGATCTGTTAAACGACTGGAAAGTAGAAGTTGTTCGTGAAGGTACTCGTGTATACGTAGCTGCTGATGGCACAGAACATCTGGCAAGCCTGCAGAACACCTGCTTTGAATGTCACTCTAACTATGAAGACTTCTGTCTGAAATGTCACACATATTCCAACGTAAACCCAACTTGCTGGGATTGTCACGTTGAACCAACTGTAGTAGGAGGTGCCAACTAAGATGGAAATGAACAGAAGAAAATTCTTAAAATTAGGTACCGCTGCTGTAGCTGGTCTGGGTGTGGCTGCTGCTAGCTCCAACCCTGCTGTAGCTGCTGCTGTGAACGGTTCTTACAAAGAATCCGCTGGCAAAAAAAGCGATGTAACATGGGGTATGGTTATCGACATGAAAAAAATGGACGAAGCTACCCTGAACAAATGCGTGGAAGCATGTCATAAATTCCACAACGTTCCAAACATCGACAGCAAAAAAGACGAAGTAAAATGGATCTGGGGCGAAACATTTGAACACCTGTTCCTGGATGAAGTTCATGACAAAATGGGCGATAAATACAAAGATATGAACTTCATGACCATCTGCAACCACTGTGCAGAACCAGTATGTGTTCGTGTATGTCCTGTAAAAGCTACATTTATGAACGCACAGGGTGTTGTAGGCATGGATATGCATCGCTGCATCGGCTGCCGTAACTGTATGGCTGCTTGTCCATATGGCGCTCGTAGCTTCAACTACAAAAACCCTCGTCTGTATCTGGATGAAATCAATCCATCCTACCCAACCCGTATGAAGGGTGTAGTAGAAAAATGCAATTTCTGTTCCGAACGTTTAGCTGTAGGTGAACTGCCACTGTGCGTGGAAGAAGCTGGCGGCGCAATTATCTTCGGCGACATCAATGATCCAAACTCTGCAGTAAGCAAAGCAATTGCAGACAATTTCACATTACAGCGTAGAACAAACCTGGGTACCAAACCTAAGGTATACTACATCGTATAAGGAGGGGTAGATAATGATTGAAAAAGCGTTAGTCAAAAGAACCAGTAAAGCATACTGGGCTTGGATCGCATTCCTGGCTGCACTGTTTGCAGTAGGTTTTGCAGCATATATCTACCAGATGGTAAACGGTTTCCATGTAACAGGTATGAGCCGTGACATCTCCTGGGGTATGTACATCGGTCACTTAACCTTCTTCGTAGGGGTTGCTGCCGGTGGTGTTATGATCGTATTACCATACTATCTGCACAATGTTAAAGAATTTGGCCGTATTACTGTAGTTGGTGAATTCCTGGCAATCCCAGCTATTATTATGGCTCTGTTATTCGTAGTAGTGGATATCGGTTCTCCAATGAAACTGTTTAACGTATATCTGTACTACACACCACACTCCATGCTGTGCTGGGACGCTACTGTACTGCCAATCTACCTGATTTTAAATATCGTAGTAGGTTACAATGTACTGCAGGCTGAAAACAAAGGCGTAAAATACGGCAAAATCGTTAAAGCGTTAGCTGTATTCTCCATTCCTTTCGCATTCAGTATCCACATCGTTACTGCATGGCTGTACGCAGGTCTGCCAAGCCGTCACTACTTCCTGACTGCTATGCTGCCTGCAAAATTCCTGGCTGGTGCATTTGCTACCGGTCCGGCGCTGATTATTTTAATTTGCTTTATCCTGAACAAACTGACAGGCTTCGATGCTGGTAAAACCGCTATCGACAGACTGGCTACCACAGTTGCTTACGCATACACTGCAACCATCTTCATGGTAATCTGCGAATTCTTTACTGCATTCTACAGTAACGTTCCAAGCCATAAAGCTGCTCTGCAGTACCTGTTCGCAGGCTACCACGGCCACGATCAGTTTGTACCTTTAATGATGGTATTCCTGGTACTGGTTGTTGTGACACTGGTTATCATGATTCCACGTCAGACAAGAACCAACTACAAATTACTGGGCTTCGGCTGCGCTGCTGCGTTCCTGTCCATGTACATTGAAAAAGGTTTAACCTTCGTTATCGGTGGTCTGTCCGAAACACCATTCGGCACAATCGCTCCATACCATGTAACTGTTCCAGAAGTACTGATTATCGTTGGTATCTTCGCACTGGGTATCTTAATCGCAAGCATCCTGTTCAAACTGGTTGTTGTTGTTAAGAAAGACATGGATCTGGGTGCTTTCCCACAGGAAGACAGAGCTGCTCTGCCAATGAAATACGTTGCTGAATACAACAAAGCACACGGTATCGTGGAAGAAGTAAAAGCTCCAGCTGTGGAAGCAGAAGCAGATGCTGAATAATTAAAACGTTCCAACAATGTTTGTTCCTAAATTAGTATAGAAATGAGGGATAAAGAGATGAAAAATGCAGGTATTGCAGCTGGTCTTGTGCTGGCTATCCTGGCAATTGTATTTGTAGGGACTGAAGTACTGAATTTAGATGCTTTCTTCGGTATTCTGCCTCTCATTGCAATGGCAATCTTTATCATCGGCTTTATTTACAGAGTTCTGAACTGGGCAAAATCCCCAGTACCATTCAGAATTCCTACTACAGCCGGTCAGCAGAAATCTTTAGATTTCATTAAACAGAATAAAATCGATAACCCATCTACCAAAGGTGGCGTAATCGTTCGTATGTTCCTGGAAGTAGTATTCTTCCGTTCCCTGTTCCGTAACTCTAAAGCAGAAGTTACAGACGAAGGCAACATCACTTACCAGTGGGAAAAATGGTTATGGCTGTTCGGCCTGTGCTTCCACTGGGGTTTCTTCTTAACTGTATTCCGTCACTTAAGATTATTCACCGATCCAGTTCCTGGTTTCGTAAAAGCATGGGAAATGATCGACGGTGCATTCTGGGTTGACTTACAGCAGATTTACTTAACCGGTTTCATCCTGCTGTTAGGTATCACCGGCTTAATCGCACGTCGTCTGTACATGGACAAAGTTCGCTATGTAAGCTTAGTACAGGACTTCTTCCCAATCTTCTTAATTTTCGGTATCGCAGTAACCGGTATGTTCATGCGTTACTTAACACATGTTGATATCACAGCTGTTAAAGCAGTTGCTATGGGTATTGCAGGTTTCAACATCGGTGCTATTCTGGAAGCATGCGCTATGTACGACATCAGCGTAAACTTCTGGTTCCACCTGACACTGGTTTGCACACTGTTAATCTACTTCCCAACAAGTAAATTAATGCATGCGGCTGGTATCTTCATGAGCCCAACCCGTAACATGGCAAACAACAACCGTATGGTTCGTCACATCAACCCATGGAACCCAGACGTAGAAGTTCACAGCTATCAGGAATACGAACACGAATTCCATCAGAAAATGAAAGCTGTTGGCCTGCCTCTGGATTGGGATTACGATGAAGAAGGCAACCAGCTGCCAAAGAAAAACTAAATCTCTGATTTGATTTTTAAGACTCTCCGCAAGGGGAGTCTTTTTTTGTGTAAACAGATATAAGAGAGCATAAAAAGAACCGCAGTGAGTTAATATCACTGCGGTTTTGCGTTGTACTATCTTATTTTCGGATAAAATGGGCAGGCATCTTTAATGCACTGGTTGTTGAGGGCGGAGCGGGAGCAGATAATATCGCTCACTTCCATTTCAATGCCCAGATGTTCTTTTGTAAATGCTGCGGCTTCCAGAATGGAGAGGTAAGAGTCACGCTTGCAGCATCGCGGGCCGCCAAAGTCACTGATTTTTCCTAAAGCGCGGGAGGTCATTTTATTGGATAAGCTCCACTCGTTTGCGGATAACGGGGTCGCGCCGGTCACAATGGAAATATACATACCGGCACTGATACCGGCTCCGCAGGCTCCCCAGAACCCGCAGGTGCCGCCTGGAACTGCTTTTCCACGGCTGTACATCTCCGGAAGCGCCTTGTTTAAATCAATATTGCCGCCGGCATTTTTACAGGCGGTTAAAAGAGCAGCTCCTACCATAATGTGATGTTCTGGTCCGTGCATATGGCAGAAGTCCATGCGCATCAGCGACTCCATGATATGAACAGGATTTGTTTCGTGCGTATTCATACATACAGAAAAAATAGCATCGATCCCTTTGGTGTGGCATTCATTGCAGACGTAATGGCCGTTTACACAGCGCGTTTTACTATCTTCTACCCGATGGCAGATGGCGCATTCCATAAGTGTATCAGCTTGCAGATATTCTAACGGCGCCTTGCAGATTAAACATTCCTCTTTCACAGGTATCACCTCTTAGATAATTTATCATATAGGGATTTTTGAGCATTATAGCGGATTTCAGTTTCAAATGCAATCAGGAATGTCTGTTATAAATAATAAATTGCAGAAGTAAAAAGAGTGGATAATCACAATCAGCTGTCTTAACAGGATTGTAACTAATTCCGGAGAATTCCTTGACAATTGAAATGAGAATCTGTGTTATACTGCTGAACACGAAAACAGGGAATGTTTTACAGATATCCCATCGTAGTAAGCTGTAGAGAGGAATGACGCAATGGACGAAGAACAATGGCAGAAAACAGAGCAGCAGACAGAGAGGAACAGCAGACAGAGAGGAACAGCAGACAAAATCAGATTACAGAGATTGATATGGAAACGGGGGAAATCGTTTATGACACTGAGAAAGAAATATCGCCAGGGTTTAGTGAACAGAGAAATTCCAATGGCACCGAGAACAAAAAGGCTGCGGCTGAAATACCGGCGGATCGATATACTGGAACGCACACGTCAGAGCCTGATGCAGGATGCAGTGGGCAGAGCTGCCTGGGCCTACTGGGAGGAACTGAGCCGGCAGAATCCGAAACTGAAGGAACTGGCACAGAAGCTGCCTCGTTAACACTGCCTCCGGATAAAGAGGGGATGCGAAGTCAGTAAAGGGTTCCACCCTTACACCCGAAGCTCTGAGGATTGTTTATTCCCCGCCGCTGAGGCTGCCTTTTGCATAATGCAGTTAGACTGTCAAGGACATGTACCGTAAACGGTATGCGCTTCATCCTTGACCGACTGACTGTCTTATGCATAAAAAGGGCAAGCGACGGGGATAAAATAATTCCTCAGAGCCTTTTTTATTCAACATGTTTTTTGTATTTTGTATCCCGTTTGTTGACGATTAATGAAAAATGCGATAAAATACAAGCTAGATATATAATCGTACTACTATGATATTCTGATACACGATGCAATCGAAAGTTGGAGATGCTTATGAAACAGGCAA
>JAFOFM010000220.1 GCA_017387265.1 Peptococcaceae bacterium
AACTGATCCGGAATATATGGAAACCGCCATTGCTGCTATTGAGGAAGAACTGGAGCAGCAGGTGGCATACTTTAAATCGGAACATAAATTAATTGAAGCTCAGCGCATTGAGCAGCGCACTCGTTATGACATCGAAATGCTGCGGGAAGTCGGCTTCTGTACCGGGGTAGAAAACTATTCCCGTCCGCTGTCAGGCCGGGAGCCGGGTTCTACACCGAATACGCTGCTGGATTTCTTTCCGGAGGATTTTATTACCTTTATCGATGAATCCCATGTATCGGTATCCCAGATTGGCGGTATGTACGCCGGTGACCGTTCCCGCAAGGAAAACCTGGTGGATTTCGGGTTCCGTCTGCCGTCGGCTCTGGATAACCGGCCGCTGCGTTTTGATGAGTTTGAACAGAAAACCGGGCAGACCATTTATGTAAGTGCGACGCCGGGAGTGTATGAGCGGGAACACAGCCAGAAGATTGTGGAACAGATTATCCGGCCGACCGGGCTGGTGGATCCGGAAGTGGAAGTGCGGCCGGTGCAGAACCAGATTGATGATTTACTGGAGGAAATCCGGATTCGCACCGAAAAAGACCAGCGTGTGCTGGTAACCACCTTAACCAAGAAAATGGCAGAGGATCTGACCGATTATTTAAAGAGTGTCGGGGTACGGGTACGCTACCTCCATTCAGAAGTAAAAACCATCGAGCGTATGGAAATTCTGCGTGATTTGCGGCAGGGGGAATTTGATGTGCTGGTAGGCATCAACCTTCTGCGTGAGGGGCTGGATTTGCCGGAAGTATCGCTGGTAGCCATTCTGGATGCCGACAAAGAAGGCTTTTTGCGCTCTGAGACATCTCTGATTCAGACCATCGGCCGTGCAGCGCGAAACGCCGAGGGCAAGGTTATTATGTACGGCGATGTTATCACCGGTTCGATGCGCAGAGCCATTGATGAGACGGAACGCCGCCGGGAACTGCAGATGCGTTATAACCGGGAACACGGCATTACTCCGAAAACGGTACAGAAAAATATCCGTGCTGTTATTGAAGCGACTATGGTTGCAGAGGAAACGGAAACCTACACAGCAAAACCGAAACTTTCTGCAAAAGAGCGGGAAAAACAGATTCGCATTCTGGAAAAAGAAATGAAAGCGGCAGCCAAGGCACTGGAATTCGAGAAAGCCGCCGCGCTGCGTGACGAAATTCGCAGACTGCAGGAAGAAGAATAACATATATGTCATTCCGAGCGCCCGACCAGAAAGGCGGCGGGTGTCGAGGAATCTTTGCATCCTGGCAGGATTTCTCCACTCGCTGGCGCTCGGTTAAAATGACAGAGTATGATAGAAAGGAATCATTTATGAGTCAGAATAAAGTGATAAAAATTCAGGGTGCTCGGGTGCATAACCTGAAAAATATCGATATCGAACTGCCTCGCGATCAGTTTATCGTGATGACCGGCCTGAGCGGCTCGGGCAAATCGTCGCTGGCCTTTGACACTATTTACGCTGAGGGGCAGCGGCGCTATATGGAGTCGCTGTCGTCTTATGCCCGTATGTTTTTAGGGCAGATGGACAAGCCGGATGTGGATTACATTGAAGGATTATCGCCGGCGGTTTCCATTGATCAGAAAACCACCAGCCGCAACCCTCGTTCCACGGTAGGTACCGTAACCGAAATTTATGACTATCTGCGTCTGTTATTTGCCCGCGTGGGCACACCGCACTGTCCACAGTGCGGCAAGCCAATCAGCCAGCAGACCGTGGAGCAGATGGTAGACCAGATTATGGCTTATCCGGAACGCACAAAAATTCAGGTAATGGCGCCGGTTGCCCGGGGGAAAAAAGGCGAATACCAGAAAACCTTTGAACAGCTGAAAAAAAGCGGCTATGTGCGTGTGCGGGTAGACGGCGAGATGCGGGAGCTGGAAGAGGAAATCAAGCTGGAGAAAAACAAAAAGCATAATATTGAAGTGGTGGTTGACCGTATCATCTTAAAAGAGGGCATTGAAGGGCGTCTTGCAGATTCGCTGGAAACTGCGCTGAAACTGACTGAAGGGCTGGTATTAATTGATGTCATGGAACATGAGGAATTAATGCTGAGCTCTAATTTTGCCTGCATTGACTGCGGAATCAGCGTAGGGGAAATCAACCCTCGTATGTTCTCGTTCAATAATCCGTACGGGGCATGCCCGGCCTGCGACGGCCTTGGCAGTAAAATGGAACTGGATTTAAGCCTGGTGATTCCCGACGAAACGCTGTCTATCAATGGCGGCGCGCTGGCACCATGGAGCAAGGGCGGCATCAGCAACTATTATGCTATGCTGCTGGGGGCTCTGGCAGAGCGGTATAACTTCAGCCTGGATACTCCGTGGAATGAACTTTCTGCAGAACATCAGAAACTGGTGCTGTACGGGGCTGCAGCCGATGAAAAATTCCATTTTAACTATATTAATCTCTTTGGAGAAGAAAAGGTGCATACCGGCAAATATGAGGGTATTATTCCGAATTTAGAGCGTCGTTATAGAGAAAGCTCCTCCGACTGGGTGCGTGAGGAAATCGAGACCTTTATGACAGAAAACGCCTGCGTGGTTTGTAAAGGGCGCCGCTTAAAACCGGAAGTGCTGGCAGTAAAAATCAACGGTTACAATATTGCTGAAGTCACCGATATGACCATTCTGGAAGCGGCGGACTTTTTTGAAAATCTGCAGCTGACCGAACGGCAGATGTTAATCGGCCATCAGATTTTAAAAGAAATCAAAGCCCGGTTAAATTTCCTGGTAAATGTAGGGCTGGATTACCTGACCTTAAGCCGTGCAGCCGGTACCTTATCCGGCGGCGAGGCGCAGCGAATCCGTCTGGCAACCCAGATCGGCTCCGGGCTGGTGGGTGTGCTGTATGTACTGGATGAACCGAGTATCGGCCTGCATCAGCGCGACAATGCACGTTTGATCGAGTCGCTGGAGCGGCTGCGGAATCTGGGCAACACCTTAATTGTTGTAGAGCACGACGAGGATACCATGTATGCTGCTGACTATATTGTAGATATCGGGCCGGGCGCCGGGCTGGAAGGCGGCCAGGTAGTAGCAGCCGGCACACTGGATGAAATCAAGGCAAATCCGGAGTCCATCACCGGGCTGTATTTATCCGGCAAACGGCAGATTCCAATCCCGCCGGTGCGCCGTGTTCCCGATGCGGAAAAATGGCTCACTATTCAGGGGGCAGCAGAAAACAACCTGAAAAATATCGATGTAAAAATTCCGCTGGGCGTTTTTACCTGTGTAACCGGGGTATCCGGCTCGGGGAAAAGCTCGCTGATTAACGAGATTTTATATAAAGCGCTGACAAAGAGCCTGTATAAAAACACCAAAATGCATCCGGGGAAACACAAAGCCATTCAGGGCATGGAGCATATCGATAAAATTATTAATATCGACCAGTCGCCGATCGGGCGTACACCGCGCTCCAACCCTGCCACCTACACCGGTGTGTTTGATGCCATCCGTGAGCTGTTTGCCCAGACACAGGATGCCAAAATGCGCGGCTACAAAGCAGGACGGTTCAGCTTTAATGTAAAAGGCGGCCGCTGTGAAGCATGCGGCGGTGACGGGATTATTAAAATCGAAATGCACTTTTTATCCGATGTGTATGTGCCTTGCGAAGTGTGCAAAGGCAAACGGTATAACCGCGAAACACTGGATGTACATTACAAAGGCAAAAACATTGCCGATGTGCTGGATATGACCGTGAATCAGGCAGTCGAATTCTTTGAAGCCATTCCAAAAATTTATCGCAAACTGAAAACCCTGCAGGACGTAGGCCTGGGCTATGTAAAACTGGGTCAGCCGGCCACCACCTTATCCGGCGGCGAGGCGCAGCGCGTGAAACTGGCCACCGAACTGTCCCGCAGAAGCACCGGTAAAACACTCTACATTCTGGACGAGCCAACCACCGGGCTGCACATTGCCGACATTCACAAACTGCTGGAAGTACTGAACCGTCTGGTTGCCGAAGGCGACAGCGTGCTGGTAATCGAGCATAATATGGATGTTATCAAATCGGCCGATTATATTATCGACCTGGGGCCGGAGGGCGGCAAAGGCGGCGGCCGTATTGTAGCCACCGGTACACCGGAGGATGTTATTCAGGTAGAAGGGTCTTATACCGGCCAGTTCCTGAAAAAATTTATGGACCGGCAGATTAACGGCCCGGCACCGGAAGAAGTATAAACGTCTAGAAGCATAAAAATATAATAGAAACAAATCGTATAAACGATTGCATAAAAAGAGCGTATCTGCAGATTGGCAGATACGCTCTTTTGCTTTAAGGATGCATTATACAATAGTCTGAAGATTCAGTTC
>JAFOFM010000221.1 GCA_017387265.1 Peptococcaceae bacterium
AAAACTGCTGCCCTCTATGGATCTGATTTATGACCCCAACGTACGGGCTCTGGCCGGTTTATACAACCTGCCCTTTATGGCGGTATATTTCATTGCCAATGCTTTTGTAGAAGAATTATTATTCCGCGGTGCCATCCAGTACGCCTTTGGCATTTTCCCGGCTGTTGTATTATTTACACTGGCGCACATCTCCTATTATAAAAAACCAGTGATGCTGATTGAAGTATTCGTACTCGGCCTCTTTTTCGGCCTGCTCTATCAATTCTGCGGCTCCCTGTGGATCTGTACTATCTGCCACGGTTTTTACAACTGGGTGCTTATGTGGCTCATTAAAACCGACCGCATTGCCTATTATCCATCGTCCAATGCCGTGATACGATAAACACCTGCAAATAAACGAATAAAGCAAAAACCCGGCTTTCCGATTATTTTCAGAATGCCGGGTTTATTATTTACGCCATAATACTCTGCAGGCGCACCAGTTTTTGAATATCGTCCTCTACATAAACAGAGGCAGCAATATTTTTATCGTATTTGCCGCAGTTTCCGCGGTCTGGACATCTTGGAGATATAATAGCCTCCCCTAAACGACCTAATGTCAGGCGTCGCCCAAACAGGCTCTGATATTCCTCTTCCAGCACTTTTAAAATATCCCGCACATTCTGTAAACAGGTAAGCGAGAAATAATAAAGGGCATCGCGCTCTACATCGCGCATATAGCTTGGCACAACGTATGGCAGAATAAAGTTGATAGAAGGAATAAGATTTGCATCGGTTTCCGAATTGCGTTCTACCATATCGCCGCCAATAAACGGATACAGCGTGGATTCCACATACCAGCCTTTTAAGCGCGGCAGGAAATAGGCGCTTTCTACCGGGCAGTTGCGCACTGCCATTAAATCACGACCGCGCGCGGATAAAATACCTACCACCATACGGTCAATCTCTACTTCCTCTTTGCGTAAAATCGGTTCTAAGCCGCGAATACGATGTCCTTTATGCAGCAGGTCATCTACCAGAATTACAGGGCGGTTAAAAGATTTAATGGTTCGCACCTGATTTTCCAGCGGCGAATAAAACGGGAAGTTTTCAATACGGAAGGTTTTGATATCCCCATCATATACTTTTTCGCTGTGCAGTGTTTTGGTAACGGTATTCGGCACTACCATGCCGCGTAAGAGCTTGCCAAACGGCACACACATATTTTTCCCCAGTTTGCGAACCGGAAGCGGCTCATTCGGCACCTGATTGGCACGGGTAATCTTCTGCAGCATTTTGTGATGCATAATGCCAGCATCAATGGATAACACCAGATTGCCCGGGTACAGCGTTGTCATAACTTCCTGCAGTTTTCTGTGCCCCTGTTCCACCACATGAAGCAGCCGTTCATTATGATTAAACGGTTCTTTTATAGTGGTTTCAATATTTTTCAGCAGTGTCAGCGGCGAGCGCATATCCACTACATAAAGCACATTCGGATCGGTCGGCATCGCTGCCTGTAAAAAGCCCTGACGGCGCAGCACATCTTCGGTTTCTTTTTCAGGATGCCCCAGATAAATAGCATAACCGTAATCCTGCTCCAGATAATGTGCCAGCGTTTCGGTTAATAAATACTGCCCGGCATTTTTTACCGGTGCATCCGGCAGCTGATAGATACCGGTCAGCACTGCAATTTTGCCAAAGGTGCGGTTTCTCAGCCAGCTTACAATGTCCGCATCCTGGAAAATGCGATACATATCGGTGGTTTCCATGGTATACGAAAGCGCAAAAGCAACCACTTTTCCGTTCTGGCTTTCATCCCGCAGAAGCGTTAACATAGCGCCTGGTTTGCTCCAGTGCTCCGACATAATCTCCATAATATGTTCATTATGCGCAAAGCTTACTAAAAGCTGATATACATCCTGAGAGCTTTCTTCGGTTACAAAATCAAACTTGATGTTTTTCGCCTGCAGGATTGGTTTATACTGCGGTTCACGCAGGTACAGCCCGTAATGATAAATATAATTCTGAGCCAGCGGGCTGATTAAGTTGGAAATATCCCGATTGCAGTCAATATTTTCACGGATACGGGTAGAACTGATATCCTCCAGATGTGTCGGTAAGGTAAGATAAATCAGATCCCCTTTTACCGAACTGCGAATAATTTCTTCCATCTGCTGTTCTTTTTCTTCGGTCATATCCGTTTGCTGCCCCTGCGCTCTGCGGAACACTACATGATTATACTGATGAATCGATCCCGGATGCGGTTCCGCTTTGTAACTGGATGCATTTAAAATTACATCGCTACCCACTACGATATACACTTCTTTTTCCGGGAACAGGCTCTGCAGTTTTGCAAGGTCGCCATCGTTCGCAATATTAACCGGAATATCATCAGGGAACAGATATACATTCTCCTCATCGGCTACGGACATCGCAATAATCTGACGGCGTGTCATGCGGGGCTGTGTTTTTTTCGACCAGCTGAACTCATCCAGCGATAAATATACCTGAAAACCCAGATTGCGAATCTCGCGTACAATCCCTTTATGACCAGACGAGAACGGGTCAAACGTACCCGGGAAAAAAGCTACCCGAGTTAACTCAGGCACATCAAACCGCTCATACTTCATCAGATAATCCGAAATAAAACGATAAATATGATTCAGCGAACCGGCGCGATTGAAAAATGCCAGCCCATTCATCTCTTTTCCGTGAATCAGAATCAGCATGCGTTTGTACACCAGGAAGAAAATTTCATATTTCTGTTCCAGTGTTAAACGGTTTGAGCCAAACAGCTGATGCCCCAGTACAATAAATGCCTCCGAGCTTACCTCTTCATCGTAGCTGGATAAGCCGCTTAACAGCATACCTAAAATATCACGGCGCCGATTGCTGAAAGATTCCTCTGCTTCCTCGTAACGAGCCGGATACTCCGGATAATACTCTAAAATTACACCCAGTGTGTTTAAGGCCACCGATACCACACGATTATTGGCATTGCGCAGCAGTTTTTTCAGTTCCTGTACAATTTCATCTAATTCCTGCGGCGGCAGATAAAGGGCAATCTGTCCTAAATATTCCGGAATATATTTGGAAAATTCATACTCCCCGATTTCCAGCCCTTTTGTTAATTCAATGGCTAACTCATTGCGCTGTTCCGGAGTCAGATATGGTGCAATATCCACAAGGCCCTGCCCTGCGCGATGACGCACACTGATACGCTCTCCCACTTTTAAAATATTAGACAGATGACTTGCTACCTGCAGCAGCGATACCGAACGATTTCGTGCCGCTTCCATCAGAAAATCGATGTTGGTCATTTTTAACATCCATGGTGTTGCCACCTTCTGGTTTTCCAGAAACAGCTCAGATGCTGCCTGCTGCTCTGCAGCGCTTTCCAGGCGCAATGCATCCGCAGCCTGCGTCTGACCCAGAATTTTGTAAATTTTGCGCAGATTGTACTGCAGCCCTACCGGAAGCACAGCTGGTAAAACCTGCAGCATATCCATAATCTGACGCGCCTGACTTGCCAGAAGCCCTGGCTGAAGCGCAAGATATTCCAGAAACCGCAATGCCGCTGCACGAATCTCCAGATTATTGCGGTTCAGACTTTCTCGTGTAAAATCTAACAGTTCCTGAATCTGATGCGGTTCACAGCGACGAATCGGCACCGAAATCAGAGTGTCCATTAAAATAAAGCAGATTTCATCATCCCAGTGGGAATCATGATAATAAAACAGCAGCACATCCAGATAATCATAACGTTCATCTTTTGACTTATCGTCCAGTACAACGGTTACAATATTTTTCAGTGCATAGCCCATCCAGCGCTTGTGGCGCTCTGTAATTTTATGATCCGGCACAACGATGATGTTCAGGTATTTCTGCCACAGACTTAACGAAGTCGTCTGCCCCACCGGCAACGTTACATCGGCAGGCAGTTCTTTGCGGTAAATTTCATCATAACGCACAATGATTTTACCCATCAGTGCCGCAGCCTGCCGGCGAATATCCCCTTCACGATGCATTAACAGCTCATAAAGGAAATTCAGCGTCATAATTTTCTGCCGCTGGGTCATATAGGTGTAATACTCTTCAAAAATATGAATATACGCCCGGGTGTTTTTCCAGTCTTTTTCACTGCGTGCCGCTTCCAGTAAGGTACCAAAAGCGGTTTCAGTATTTAAGAATTCCATCAGCCAGATATTGTGACGAATTGCCATAAATTTAAAATTCGTGATGGATTCCTGCGCATCTACCAGAGCAATATCTTTATGCGCAGGAGGCTTAAGCTGACGAATGGAGAAGTCTGTATTCACGCCAAGACTCTCCATATAGTTTTCAAAGTCTTTCAGTTTGGCATACACATACCGGTAGCGGCGTTCTTTTGCCTCATCCACATTTTCCAGTTTGCTTAAAATAATGTCGAACGAGCTCTTTAACGTAAAAATGCCCATTTTTTCTTTTGGTGCTCCGCATTCATCCCGACGCACACGGAAATCGGCATAAATCAGCACAAGCGATTCCAATGGCAGATTTTCCAGCTCTAAATCCCAGGTGGAATGATTCACTGCAATATGCGCAATGGTCGGCATATTTTTTTCGTCAAACCACTGGCCGGTGTAATAATAATGCAGATGCGCCATGCGCCGCATCTCCGAAGGCCTGCATCCGAATTTCCCGATATCATGCCCCACAGCAGCACCGCTCACCAGCGGCAGATCAATCGGTACACCTGCCTCTTTTAACTGCCTTGCCACATGCATCGCTACGTAATGAACCCCTGCAATATGGCTCAGTGTATTAAAAAAGAAAATCTCCTTGCCGATATACATCAGCTCATACAGATAATATTTGCGGAAATAATATAAAAACCGTTCATATTCCTCTTTAATCACATTATCCGGCATCCCCGATACATCCAGAAATTCAAAATCGGTAAACGGATCAAACTCTTTATGATCCGCCGTATAATCCAGCATACAGCGCAGCACCCGAATAAAGAAATCCGCCCCCGCTTCAAACTCCTGTGGAAACTCCATCATTACACTGTCAGGGTACGACCAGCTGATAATATACCAGTAGGTATATTCCAGCCATCCCGCATCCGGTGTCTGTTCATACCATTGCGGACAGATTTCAGCACAGAGATTCAGCACATCGGTACAAGTCCAGCCTTCCTCCCGCTCTAACAGCGCCACCATACCATATTTTAAATCCTCCTGCTGCCCTTCTGCTCTGCGTAATAACAGTGCAGGCTGTTTGAGAAAAAACTCCGAAATCACATTCTGTTCCATAATCAACTGCAGCTGATTAATCATCATATCGGTTCACCTTCTTTTCCTGTTTGTGCGGTAATATCCCACATAAATTCATTTCATACTTCTTACCTCTATTATGCAGAATTTATGCATGAAATACAACGAAAATCTGCCAGAAACTGCATGTATACAGAATTGGCCTGATAACAGAAAACGGATAAGAGTTTTTGCTCCTATCCGTCTTTATCATTTTTCACATTTTAAACTTCTTTATCCCACAGTGCTTTTTTCAGTGCTGTACAGCGCTTTGCCAGCATTTCTTTTACAAGCGGATGATTTTCATACAAGTCATAACCGTGAAACGTACCTTTTACATCTTCCAGTTGCACAGAACTTCCTGCCTCACGCAATATTTTAGCGTATGCGGCACCTTCATCATGCAGGCAGTCGAATTCTTCTACCTCTACATATGCATCGGGCAGACCGGCAAAATTTTCGCTCAGAATCGGTGATGCATAATGTGGTGTGCCTTTATCACCATTTCGCAGATAAATCTCCCACATGCGTTTGTTTAACCGGCTGTTCCAGAAGGGACAATCGGGATATTTTTTCATCGATTCGGTTTCCATGCGGCTGTCAATTACCGGATAGATTAACAGCTGAAAACAAAGCGGAATATGCGCCTCATCTCTTGCCCACAGCGTACATGCCCCTGCCAGAGCTGCCCCTGCGCTGTCACCGCCGATTGCAATGCGGGTTTTATCAATCTGCAGCATATCGGCATTGTCATACACATACTGCAGCGCTCTGCAGCAGTCGTTAAACGGTGCCGGGAATGGCGCAATATCGGATGTGCGGTAATGCACAAACATAACACGGCAATTTGCCTCCCGTGCATAACAGGTACAGATTTCGTGCAGATACCAGGCTTCTTCAAAAAAGAAACCGCCGCCATGAATATACATCAGGCACGGCAGAACACCAGACGCCTGTTCCGGTTCATATACAGTCACACGCAGCTGTTCTTTTGCATCGTTCGGAATTACCAGCATTCGTTTTCGCACAGCGGGTGGAATTTCCGGTTTACGCATACGCCGCATAGTGTGATTGCCCATGGTAATCAGCGGAATACTTGCGGCCTGTTCTGGCACAAAAAATTTATTAACCAGCCTAAATCCCTCTGCCAGCGGATATTTTTTATTCCGGTACAAAGTCCATCCCCCTGCCAGCGCTGAAAGCAGCATAGCGCTAATAGTCTGTTTTTTCAGGTTGCCCACGATTCTTACACTTCCGTTTCTTTTGCTTTGAGTCTCTGTTTTTCTGTTATTCTTTTCTTTGTATTTTCTTTACTCTTTGCTTTTTCCAAAGCAGTTTATTTCCAGACAGTATAACACGATTCTGTCTATTTATCTATACACAATCCTTAGCAAACGGCAAAATAAAAATGCTGCCGTATAATTACAGCAGCATTTGCATTTCGTTTTACCTGCTTTTGCTTTTTCGCCCATGAAGCAACACGTTTATACCAGATTCTGCTGAATTCCAATGCAGCATGGATGCCCTTCTAACAGCGGCACAAAGTGATTTGGAAAATACAGCGCCGGTTTCTTTTTCAGTTTTACGGCTCCAGATTCCCCCAGGCATTCCGCAACAAATTCGGAACAGAAATAATGTTTCTCCCGTTTCAGAATCGGCAGATGGATAATGCACAGAAACACACCAATCCGGTTATACTGATATTCTTTTCGGGAAGCCTGAAATTTGTCAATT
>JAFOFM010000222.1 GCA_017387265.1 Peptococcaceae bacterium
GATGATGATTTCTTTTGTGTCGCTGTTATACCGGCAGTCTGCATCGAAGATATTGCTCAGCGCCCGCAGCGGCACATAGGTACGTCCATCGTAAATCACGGGTGCGGTATCGATTTTTACTACATCGTTGTTCGCAATCATCTGTGCTGAGCCAATGGACATAATCACGATTTTTTTCGCTGCCGGATTTTCCTGCGCCACTACCTGAATAGTGTGGGTGCCGGTGTAGTATTTTGGAACATCTTTTGCCATCACGAATGTTTCCAGTTCTACGATACCAGGGGTGTCGCAGGTAATAGCAAAAGTGAATTTGCCGGTTTCTTTCAGCCCACGGCTGTTGGATGTGTAAACACTGACTTTAGAACCTTCCGGTTTGCTCTTGATAATATATTTTATGTCGTCCATTTCCCGTCCCGGAGCTACCGCCCGGCCGCTGTCGTCTGTAATCTGTACATCGATGCGGGTGTTCTGGTTTACGTTTACTTCGTAGGCATCTGCCGCCCAGGCTGCGCTTCCGCTGCCTAGTAAAATCAGCACAGCCAGAAGCAGTGCCAGATAACAGGTATGCAAACGCTGTTTCATAATATTCTACCTCCTGATTGAGAGTGGATAGCCTTATTATAGCATCATCTTTACAGGAAAGATACTCTCAAATAACGGCAAAATGTGGAGATTCTATTAAGGTTTGAGTAATAAACAGGCATACAAAAACGGGATGGCATGTCCATCCCGTTTACTGTGTCAGATATATTATCTTGTGCGATTACATTCTTTCTGGTGCGGATACGCCTAACAGAGTCAGAACGTTGCGCAGAGTGATGCGTGTTGCATTTACCAGTACCAGACGGGCGTCGCGCAGAGCTTCGTCGTCGGTTAATACACGGCAGCTGTTGTAGAAGCTGTGGAACAGAGTTGCCAGATCGGTAGCATAGCGAGCCATACGATATGGTTCCAGTTCCTGTGCCGCGTAAGCGATTTCGGTTGGCAGGTTTGCAATTTTACGAATCAGTTCCAGTTCGGATTCTTCGGTTAACAGAGTCAGGTCACAGTCTGCTGCTTTTGGAGCTGCTTTGCCGGTAGCGGTTAAAATGCTGTTGATACGTGCGTGCGCGTACTGTACATAATAAACCGGGTTATCGCTGGACTGCTGTTTTGCTAAATCCAGGTCAAAGTCTAAGTGGCTGTCCGGATTACGCATAATGAAGAAGTAACGGGCAGCGTCTTTGCCTACATCTTCGATTAATTCCTGCAGTGTTACATACTGACCGGTACGTTTGGACATACGAACCACTTCGCCATTCTGGTATAAGCGTACCAGCTGCATTAAGAGGATGGTTAAATCATCGCCATTGTAGCCGATTGCATCCATAGAACGTTTCATACGAGCTACATGACCATGATGGTCAGCGCCCCAGATGTTGATTACGCGTTTAAAGCCGCGGTCGTATTTATTTTTGTGATATGCGATGTCCGCTGCAAAGTAGGTTGGGATGCCGTTGGAACGCACCAGAACCTCGTCTTTTTCTTCACCGAACTCGGTTGTTTTCAGCCAGATTGCGCCTTCTTTTTCGTAGGTCAGACCTTTTTCAGTTAACAGATCTACCACTTCTTTTACAGCGCCGCTTTCATGCAGAGAGGTTTCGCTGAACCATACATCGTATTCTACACCGAAATCTTTTAAGCCGCTTTTGATTGCGGAGATTTTTTCATCCAGCGCAGTCGCAATCATTTTCTGCTGGCGTTCTTCTTCCGGCAGAGCCAGGTAGCTGTCGCCAACTTCTGCAATAATACGTTTTGCAGTATCGATGATATCTTTCCCGTGATAGCCTTTTTCCGGGAATGGATAATCCACATCGCCTAATTCCTGACGATAGCGGGCTTCCAGAGATAACCCCAGATTTACAATCTGGTTGCCGGCATCGTTGATGTAGAATTCTTTTGTTACGTCATAGCCAGCCATTTTCAGCAGATTTGCCAGAGAGTCGCCCAGCGCACCGCCGCGGGCATTCCCCATGTGCAGTAAACCGGTAGGGTTTGCACTTACGAACTCTACCTGTACTTTTTCACCGTGGCCAACATCCACGAAACCGAATTTTTCGTCCTGTTCTTCAACGGTTGGCAGAATGTCATACACCCAGTTCTGGGATAAATAGAAGTTGATAAAGCCCGGGCCTGCAATTTCTACTTTATCGATCAGTTTGCTGTCTTTGTTCAGGCTGTCTACGATTGCCTGTGCAATGTCGCGTGGTTTCATTTTTGCCTGTTTGGTTAACAGCATCGCTGCGTTGGTGGCAAAATCGCCGTGGGATTTATCTTTTGGCACTTCTACAATAAATGCAGGCATTTCTTCGTAACTGAAACGGCCAGCTTCTTTTGCATTGATAATCCCCTGTTCAATTTCACTTCTTACCTGTTCGGTAACCTGTTCCACTAAGCTCATATGTCTAATCTCCTGTCTTTATCAGAGTATAAAATTAGTATCTTTATAACAAATAATTTTACCATATATAATGCATGGTTCGCAAGATTACCCGGCTGTTTTCTTATGGAAATGGGATTTTATTTCCGCAGCACTTTCGGCCGAAAATATATAATCTCTTACAAAACAGTAAAGGATTAGTATATACTAGATTATAACTTCAATGTTAGCGCTATCGTCAAGGTTGTCTTTCTCCCTTCATGCACCATCTTTTGACATATAAAAAGATGTGATTTTAAAACCTGCAACAGGTTCTCCATAAACGGAAAAAATAGCTGCAAAGGGGGAAGCAGAATATGATTTATGGTTATATGCGTGTCAGTACAGTTGGACAGATTAAAGGGAATTCTTTAGAGGAACAGGAACGGATTTTACGGCAGAATGGTGCCATGATTTTATTCTGGGATGCCTTTACCGGCACCAAAACATCCCGTCCGAACTTTAATAAACTGCTGGAGATTCTTGAGGAGGGCGATACACTGGTCATCACCAAGCTGGACCGGTTTGCCCGCAATACGGTAGAAGGAATCGGTGTGGTGCAGCATCTTCTGGAACGGGGTGTGCGTGTAAACATTCTGAATATGGGCACTGTAGACAACACGCCTACCGGCAAACTGATTTTAACAGTTATGCTGGGCTTTGCCGAGTTTGAACGCGATATGATTGTGCAGCGCACCATGGAAGGCAAAACTATTGCCCGTACTAAGAACGGATGGCGTGAAGGCCGCCCTCCGGAATATAAAGATGAAAAAGCCATCGA
>JAFOFM010000223.1 GCA_017387265.1 Peptococcaceae bacterium
GAATAAACAATAGCCATAAATAAAAAGCAGCAACAGCATTATATTGCGAGCGGCGCCTTCCGAATTGAGGCGGACAATATCGCAGATTGTTCCTGCCGGGACAGACGAAGTCTGGCTCAGGGGGACAATCAAGAGAATGTCCGAGGAACTGAGGGAAAGCCGTCGAGCAAATAATCCTGTTGCTGCTTATTTGTTTCTATATATGTGATTTATTTTTTCAGTAATGGCTTCAGCTCGTCTAATACTTCCTGGAAGTACTGCAGGGTATCTTCAATCGGCTGCGGGCTGGCCATATCTACTCCGGCAATTTTTAACAGGTTGATTGGATAATCGGAACCGCCGCAGGTTAAGAAGTGACGATAATTTTTTACCGCGTCTTTTTCGCCGTTCAGGATTTTTTTCGAAATACTTACTGCCGCGGAAATCCCGGTTGCATACTGGTATACATAGAATGCACGGTAGAAATGCGGAATACGTGCCCATTCACAGCTTAATACATCGTCAATTACAAAGTCTTCGCCGTGGTAGATCTCGTACAGTTTGCGGTAATTATCGCACAGTACATCCGGTAATAACGGCATACCCTGTTCCACCATCTGATGGGTCTGGTTTTCGAAATCGGCAAATAAGGTCTGACGATACAGGGTAGAGCGGATATTATCCAGCTGGTTGCATAACAGCAGTGCTTTTTCCGCATCGGATTTACTGTTTTTATAGAGATAATCAAACAGCAGCTGTTCGTTTACGGTGGATGCTACTTCCGCGGTAAAGATGCAGTAATCGGAATATACATACGGCTGATTTTTATTGCTGTAGTAGCTGTGCATTACATGGCCCAGTTCGTGCGCAATGGTGAATACATCGTTTAAAGTGCCGGTAAAGTTTAACAGCGAGAACGGATGGTACCCGTAGGAGTGGATTGCGTAGGCACCGGTAGCTTTATTTTTTGCCGGGTAAACGTCAATCCAGCGGTTTTCAAAGGCTTCTTTTAAGACTGCGGTGTAATCTTCACCCAGTACCGAGGTTGCCTCCAGTACAATCTGCTGGGCTTCTTCGTAGGTGTAGGTGCGGTCAATGCCCGGCACCAGCGGCACAAATAAATCGCTAAAGTGGATTTCCGGCAGAGCCAGCACTTCTTTGCGCAGTGTTACATAATCCTGCAGCGGTGCTACATTTTTGCGAACGGTTGCGATTAAATTATCGTAAACTTCCTCCGGAATATGGTTTCCGAACAGCGCCATAGCGCGAGCGGAGGAATATTTACGGCTTTTTGCGATAAATACATCGTTTTTAACCGAGCCGTAATAAGCGGATGTAATGGTATTGATGTGCTGTTTATACACACCCAGCAGCTTCTGGAAAAACTCGTTGCGGAATGCGGCATCGGGATGAATCAGCGCAACCTGGTAATTGTTGTTGTTTACTTCCATGGTTTCGCCTTCCGGTGTAACAATTTCCGGATATTGAATATCGTTTACACTTAAATCGTCGTAGATTTTTTCAAAAGAGTTGCCCAGTGCGCCCATTTTACTTAAAATTTCTTCAATCTGCTGGTTAAAGATATGGGCTTTCTGTTCAAACAGGCCTTCCATCATAAAGTCATACAGTTTTAATTCCGGTTTTTCGGTTACATAGCCGGCAAAAACCTCCGGTGTTAATTCTAAAAGTTCCGGTTCTAAAAACGAAAGCTGTTCAGCGATTGCTGTGTAAACGCTGTCGGCGGTTTCGTATAAATCTTTTGCTTCACTGTTGGACATATTCTGATCGAAATACATTTTAGAATACACAAACAGTGCAGTCAGTTTTTCGCCCAGAGTATCGTTCATCTGCAGCGCTTTGTACAGGGTATCGGCATCTTTGGTAATGGTGCCCTGCATAGCGGATAAGGTTTTTGTCAGCTGTTTTGCTTCTTCCAGGTTTTTGCGCCATTCGGCGGCATCCTGAAACATATGGGTTAAATCCCAGGTGTCTTTTACGTTGGACATATGGATATCCTCCTGTCGGTTATATAATGGTTATTGTACGAGATTACAAATGGTTTATGCGTAATAGTATAGCAGATGAACGCCCGTTTGACTATGTTTTTCCGTTTGATTAGAATCCCGTTCCGATAGGGGAACCTTTTATCAAAACGAATCTCAAAACAGAGCTTAAAACGAATTTTAAAGCGAATTTCAAAGCGAATTTAAAAAAGAATTAAAAAAGTTTTAAAAATATTTCAAAAAGTATGTTTAGAGAAAATACAGCGGGGGTATAAATAAATCAAGACAGCGGAAAACAAAAATAAAAACAAAACAGAAGTTTTCAGCTGAGAAACGAAATCGTAAAAAATAAATTCTAAATAAAACGGAGGAACTAATTATGAAAAAATATGTATGCGCAGTATGTGGATGGACAACCGAGGCAGAAGCAGCTCCAGCAGAGTGCCCAATCTGTAAAGCAAAAAAATTCGCCGAACATGAAATCGGCGGTGAACTGGTATACGCAGCAGAACACAAAGTAGGTATCTGCGAAGGTATCGATCCAGAAATCATCAAAGGCTTAAGAGACAACTTCACAGGCGAATGTACCGAAGTAGGTATGTACCTGGCAATGGCTCGTGTAGCACATAGAGAAGGTTACCCTGAAATCGGTCTGTACTGGGAAAAAGCAGCTTACGAAGAAGCAGAACATGCGGCAAAATTCGCAGAACTGCTGGGTGAAGTAGTAACAGCATCCACAGAAGAAAACCTGAGACTGCGTGTAGCAGCAGAACACGGTGCAACCCAGGGTAAACAGGATTTAGCAGCACTGGCAAAACAGCAGGGTCTGGATGCAATCCATGACACTGTACATGAAATGGCTCGTGACGAAGCTCGCCACGGTAAAGCATTCGAAGGCTTACTGAAACGTTACTTTGGTAAATAAGAAATACCTTAACAGAGTTTTAATAAACATGAAACTATAATCCCTTTTGAGCAGAGAGCTGACCGGCGGTTGGCTCTCTGTTTACATATAAAAATCTGTAGGGGAAGGAGGAACCGGTATGACCGTCTCAATCAATTCTCTGCCGGTGCACGTTATAAAAAGCAGTCGGAAAACCATATCCATTGAACTTAAAACTGATGAAATTCTTGTCCGTGCACCAAAACGTATGTGTGATGCCGAAATTCAAACTGTCATAGCAAAAAAACGCAGCTGGATAGAGAAGCATTATTCGGTGATGCAGGAGCGGCAGAACAAATTTAAACAGCTTGCTCCATATACAAAAGAGGAGCTGAACGAGCTGACCGAAAAAGCGCGTACTATAATCCCGCAAAAAGTAAAAACGTATGCAGAGCGTATAGGGACCGATTATGGACACATTACAATCCGTCATCAGCGAACACGATGGGGGAGCTGTTCCAGCCAAGGAAATCTGAATTTTAACTGCCTGTTAATGCTCTTTCCTGACGAGGTAATCGATAGTGTGGTGGTGCATGAATTATGCCATCGGAAGCACATGAATCATTCTGCGGCATTTTACCGGGAA
Organism: Peptococcaceae bacterium; assembly: GCA_017387265.1. Lineage (GTDB taxonomy): Bacteria > Bacillota > Peptococcia > Peptococcales > Peptococcaceae > UBA7185. The sequence continues at coordinate 3,512 of JAFOFM010000223.1, forward strand.
GTAGAAACCGTATTTCCACAATACCATGTATGCCAGAAATGGCTGAAAGAAAACGGAGCTGCGTATTTATACCGGCTTTCTTTACCTCAAAGTAAC
>JAFOFM010000224.1 GCA_017387265.1 Peptococcaceae bacterium
ATAGAATAAGAGTCAGAAAGGAATTCAACATCCTTCAGCATCGGAATCTCATCCATAGGATGACTCATCAGAATTTCATCTGTCACCAGCAGTTCCCTGTAAGAGTCATCCAACGGACATAGTTCAATCTTGTCGATTTTATCCTGGCTATTAACAGAGAAATTAATATAGCAATGGTCTTCAATATACGGCACTTCACTGTAAACCACATCATTGAAACGGACAAACGCAGTCTTCATGACTCCATGGTTTTCACGAAGGTTTGTCAATGCACCATACACCGCTCCATTCAGTCCTCTGCCACCTTCCAGGAACTCCACGCTGCAATTTTCGCTAAGAAGAGTCTGCAGAATATCCAGGCGCTGAGCATTAAATGCAGCCATCAGTCTGCGGCCCAGATCCATCATTTCTTTCCGGGGATAGAACAGAATGGAACTTTGTTCTCCAATCCAGCCCAGTTCCCATACCTGCGGAGAATCTTCTTTACTGCCATACATGCCTACAAAGAATGTCGTTTCACCATCTTCGTTTTCCTCTGCAGTAACATGCAGATAAATGACCAGAATGGTACGTCCCTTGCTCAGATTGTAATCACGCAGTTTGGCACAATAATCGCCGTCCAGCATGGTGGTTTTGTGTTTTCCATAAGCATATACATACACTGCATACTCCACACCTCTGCGGGTGCAGCTGTAGCCTATGCAGTCTTCAAAGATCGCGGTACTATTTACGCGATAGCTATTATCCTGGAACCAGCCTTGGATATACTGATCCGCTCTCTGCCAGACATAGATGTTATCATCATCCGCCATGGCAATGTAGTTTTTGCGCATTTCAGAAACAGTATTTTCCGCACCAAACCGCTGCTCCAACAAATCATCCACCCGCTGATAATTTTCTTTATCCACGGGAGATGCCTGTTTTGCTTCAAACGCCTTCAAGAAACCTCCATCCCGGCTCAGATGGATATTCTTAATTTCGCCGGAATCATTGCTGAGAACAAAGACAATCGCATCCAGTTTCTTGTCCGGCCCCTGGTATAAGCGCAGACACCATTGCCCCCGGTAAATTCCAGGCAGGTCTTCCAGTTCCGCTTTCCGAAGCTCATCACGTGCGGGGCAAATCTCATAGGTATACCGACTGTCATCATTCAACTGCTCACTGACACCGCTGATATGCCCCATGACTGCCCGGATGCCGTATTCCTTTTGACCGGAGCTGTCAGAGCGGTAGATGCAGTCAAGTGCCATCACATCCTGCAACTGCTGAATTTTTCCTTCACACAATGCCTCTGCCAATACTCTTAGCAAATAAAGGCTGCGATCATTACTGGTATCAAACTGCTCACCGGACAGGATTGTGACCGCGCACACAAAACCATTTTCATCCGCATCCAGCACAAGAATTTTCTGACCATCATTTACAACAATGCCGCCACTGCCAGGATAAGGTGTTCCATCTGCATCCACAATGTTCAGGATCTCTTCTGCATTGATGGAGCCCTCTAGAAGATCGGCAAGTGTATCAACGAGATCCCAACGTTCAAACAACTTAATGTCATCGCCGTCATGTAACTGTACATAATCTGCACAGCATCTGCCGAAACGGAAAAGATCCTTTTTCTCAATACCCGCCAGCAATACCTTTGCGGCATTTGTGCTGTTGGGTTCAAAACCATTTTCGTAGCAGATTTCCTCGTCATCCCCCGGCAGATTGGGATATTCTTTCTCCTCATAAAAAGCTGACTGCATTTTTCTACTGCGCTTGGAAGGCACTGCCACATCCATGGAAATATAAGTTGTTGCAGAAAGGTAATCATCGATTTCCGGTTCTGCATTCAGGGAATCAGCTTTGGTCAAAACCGTGATCAGACCCATTTCTGTGTCTACATCCAGTTCCAGAAAATCACATTCATAATTATCAAAACGGAAATTCCGGGAATTTATATCGCAGATTTTACCAGACACAGAGACCGCGTCACCATCAACAGCATACACAGCGCCGGATTCTTCATGAGCCACTTTATGGATCGTACCCTTTTTTACGTATGCGACCACCTGACCATACATCTCGTCACCAGGCTGAAGCCGTGCAAGCACATCCGGGCAGAGGACCCGTATGGGCAGCAGAACTTTACCTTCTGCCGACTTGCGTACGAGGTACTTATGGGCTGTGGAATCCGTATCCAGTGCAGTATCAAACCATACTGTCCAATGAGTATTGCTGCTGAAATGCATATCCATCGACACCGGTTCCGGTTCGCTTCCATTGCCCTTCATGCAGTACATAAATTCAATGTAATCTTCAAATCCCCGGTGCAGATAGTTGCAGCCGTATCCAGGAACGGCGTATCCGAAGCAGTCCATAACGAATTCTTTTAACGATTCATTTTCTGTGATTCCCTGTAAGCCAAGGCATTCATATCGTTTTTCCATTTTGCCACCTCAGAATCCATATGTATGAATACTTTCATACCCGCAATACTTCTGTGTCCATTCCAGAAGTCCTTCCAGTTTGTCCGCATGGATATGTCTTTCATTCCAAAGGCGCTCACCACTCCACCCCAGTCGATGGTGGGCAAATTTATTGGCAACAGACCAATTGTTATAGTCAATTCCAGCCATCTTCTCGTAAATGGTATCGTAGTCTTTTGCCTCCACAAATTCTTTCCACCACTGAAGCATTCTCTCCCAGTTCTC
>JAFOFM010000225.1 GCA_017387265.1 Peptococcaceae bacterium
CGTAATGCTTTCGGAACAATTGCGGCGATGAACCCGGTCGCAATCAGAACCAAACCAGGATGGAACACCATACTATTCATCACCGTCACCTCCGTCATAATAATCTTCGTCACGCTGCAGCAGTGGACCTAACAGTTTTTTCGCGAACAGGATTAACGCCCAGCCGCCAACAAAACCCATGAGAATGTCAAAACCAGGCATGGTGTGCCAGAAGTTATGACCATGTGGATGTGCCATCAGCACTTCCAGTACAACGGAAACTGCTACGACAATGGCAATGATGATATAGATTTTCTTTTTATTTAAAGACTGCATCACCAGCCACCCCCGATCCAGCCCTGAGTAATGCTCTGTGCCGCCATGCTAGCCAGATCATACAGATGAGGCCCGAAGTTTGGCACGATACCCAGAATTACAGATAATGCTGCTGTTACGCAGATTGGAATCAGCATAAATTTGTTTGCTTCACCATAGGATTTGAACTCACCTTTGGCATTTGGTTTAAAGAATGCCAGATAAGCAACCGGCATTAAATAGGACAGACCTAACAGCGCACTACCGATTAACACAGCAATGAACACTGGCTGACCAACCTGCAGCGCACCCAGCGCCAGGTTCCATTTGCTCAGGAAGCCGATAATAAATGGCATACCGGCAATACCCAGAGAAGCAATTGTGAAACAAGCCATAGTGATTGGCATTTTCTTACCAATACCATGCATATCACTGATATTGTCTTTATGAGCGGTTACGATAATCGCACCCGCACACATAAACAGTGTGATTTTCATTAATGCGTGTGCCACGATGTGGAAGTACGCACCCAGAATGCTCAGCGGCGCTAACAGCGCAGCACCCAGTACAACATAAGACAGCTGACCAACTGTAGAGAACGCCAGTCTGCGTTTCAGATTGTCCTGTTTCATTGCAATCAGAGAAGATGCAATGATAGTAAATGCAGCTACCCATGCCAGAACATCTGCACAACCAATTTCAGCCAGCAGAGCCGGGCCGAATACAAAGCCAATCAGTCGCAGAACACAGAACGCACCGGCTTTAACTACTGCTACCGCATGCAGCAGAGCAGAAACTGGTGTAGGTGCAACCATCGCGGATGGCAGCCAGCCATGCAGAGGCATTACACCGGCTTTTACCGCACCACCCAGCACCATCAGGAAGAACAGCATCTGTAACACCCATGTTGGAGCCATATCAGCAGTCAGGAAGCCACCAGCCTGGAAGTCCAGAGTGCCAGCCATTGCATAGATTGCAACAATACCTGCCAGCATCAGCTGACCGGTTACTAATGTGTAAATTAAATATTTACGGCCGGAGAATCTAGCTTCTTCGTTTCTTTCATGGAATACCAGAGGCCAGGTCGCAATAGTCAGTAATTCATAGAAAATAAAGAATGTCAGCAGGTTTGCGGATAATGCAATCCCGATGGCAGCAGACAGACAAACCGCAAAAGCTGCGAAGAACCCTGTCTGTTCTTTTTCATGATGTCCGCGCATATAACCGATTGCATAGAAGGAAACCGGAATATACAGGAAAGAGGATACGCAGGCAAATACCATACCTGCCGCATCAGTACGCAGTGTAAAACCAAGTGTATCGGTTACCTGGAACAGTGTATATTCAAACACATTGCCAGCCAGTACCGCAGGCACCATAGAGAATACCAGCACACATTTAATAAATGCAGCTGCCACGCTCCAGAAATCACGCACGTTTGGTTTTTTACCAGTAAACATAATCAGGATTGCCGCTAACAGGGAAACCCCTACCGCCAGAAATGGTCTAATATCAACAATTGTCATCTTAAGAACACCTCCGGCAGACCTAATTTAATAATACCATCAACGATGGAAGCATTGCAGAAGCCCAGTACCAGAATGCCTAAACCCATTACAACGATTGGGATTAACATCTGCAGAGGCAGTTCCAGTTTCCCGGATGGAGGGTTTACTTCTTTCAGAGCAGGAGATGGATTTACAAATACATTTTCCAGTACACGGAAGAAATAAACAGCATTCAATAAGCTACTGATTACCAGCACTGCAACATAAATATACTGTTCGGTACTCATAGCACCCAGCATAATGTACCATTTGCTGAAGAAACCGCCAGTTGGAGGAATCCCGATCATACCCAGAGCTGCAATGCACAGAGTCACAACCGTCAGAGGCATTTTTTTATGCAGCTGGCCCAGCTGGCTAATGCGGAACTCGCCGAAACGATACTGAATACCGCCAATTACCATAAACAGAGAGCCTTTCATAAATGCATGGTTAACTACGTGCAGCACTGCACCAATTAAACCATATACACTGCCGATTGCCAGACCAACTGCAATGTAGCCAATCTGCGCCACACTGGAGTACGCCAGCATACGACGAAAATCATCCTGTGCAATCGCCATTACGGAACCCAGAATGATACCCATAGCACCTAAAACACCGATAACGGTTAAGCCATGCTGTACAAACAGATGCTGTGCACCAAACAGATAGAAGAAGAAGCGCAGCATTGCATAAGCAGGAACTTTACTCATTGCACCGGAAATCAGTGGAGCTGCACCCGGATGAGAGAAGGTATATGCATCAGGCTGCCAGCCATGGAATGGGAACAGCGCTGCTTTGATACCAAACGCCGCAATAAACAGTACAACTGCCATTGCAATCAGCGGAGAATCCATCTGTCCCTGCAGTAAGCCGGACAGATCAGCCATATTCAGAGAACCGGTCATCGCATACAGGAAACCAATACCCAGCAGGTACAGGGAAGCAGCGATGGTACCGATTAACAGATAACGGAATGCTGCCAGAGTCCCTTTGTTGCCACCCAGTGCGATTAAACCATAACCAGACAGGGAAGCGATTTCCAGATATACATACAGGTTAAATACGTCACCTGTTAAAGTCATACCACTCAGACCTACACACAGCAGAGCTAATAATGTATAGTAGCCGCCCATGTACAGCCAGTTGGATTTTTTCAGGAATGGTGTACTGAAAATTGCAGTCATCAGAGCCAGGAAGGTAATCATGGCTACAATAATCGCATTAATTGGATCCACTACAAATTCAATACCCAGAGGCGGTGCCCAGTTCCCCATCCAGTAATGGACAGCCTGGCCGCCATCCTGTACAGTCTGCATCAGCAGGCCGACAGAACATAAAAATGCGCCAAACAGAGAAGCAACTGCAACCCATTTCCCCATATGCTTATGGAAATAGCTAAAGAACGGGCTCAGCAATGCAGCAGTTAAGGGCAGTAATACAATTAATACAGGAAAATGTTGACTCATTTATCTGCCCTCCCCAGAATTTCATCTTCCTCAACAGAACCAAAGGTCTCTTTGATACGCATTAACAGCGCAATCGCAACACCAGTGGTACCTAAGCTAACTACGATGGCGGTCAGCATCAGAGCATGAGGCAGCGGGTTAATGTACAGATCAGGATTGGTAGTAATGCCATCTAAAATTGGAATCATACCGCCCTCTTTCTGCGCAAAACACAGGAAGAAGAAGATTACAGCAACCTGCATTACATTCATTGCCATCATTTTTTTCATGTAGTTGTTGCTGACAATCATACCGTACATACCTAAAAACAGTAAAATCAGAACCAGAGAGTAGATCCCTTTGGTTGCCAGAAAGTTGTTCAGAACATCCATTGTACTAGCGCTCACAGTCATCTACCTCCTCGTCCTCATCGGCATCTAAGCGTTCAATAATTGCATCCATAATGTCGATGATAGTCATCATTACACATACGGTAACCCCGATTTCAATCATCAGAATCCCCAGTGCATGCAGTTCACCCCAGTGATGCATTGGAACAGGCAGGAATGTGTAGTCCAGGAACTTCCCGCCGCCTGCCAGTGTCAACCAGCCAGTCGCTGCATAGATAAAGGTACCTACACCGGCACATACAATTGCCTTGGCACCTGTAATGTTAAAGCTTTCTTTGTCGGCACCCTGAATCAGACGTACCAGTACAATCCCTACCGCCAGCAGAGCACCGGCCTGGAAGCCGCCACCTGGGCTGTATTCACCGTGTGTCAGAATATAAATCCCGTACACCAGTGTGAAAGGAATGATAATACGGAAGGACGAGTCCAGAACAATACCGCCGAAAGGCTTTTTCATTTTGTTATTGCCCATTTTTCGCTCCTCCTTTTTTATCTTTTTTCAGAACTTTTTTACCTTCTTCTGTGTTTACCATCAGAATCAGGCAGGCTGTTAAACCGGATACGAACATTACAGAAGTTTCCCACAGAGTATCGAAGCCCCTGTAGTCAGCCAGAGTCGCGGTTACAATGTTTGGAGAACCGGTGTCTTCTTTTGCATGTTCAATATAATGCGGTGTAACATGCTGGTTCGGTGCAGAATTCACGTCGCCAATCGGCGGCAGGAATACGGTGCAGAAACAGAACAGGACAGTTACAACAGCCATCAGAATTGTTGATAATACTTTTCCCATTGTTATTTACACCACCGATCCACTTTTTTCAGTGCTGCAATGAAGAAGATGGTCGACATAGTCCCGATAACCGCCTCGGTAAAGGCAACGTCAGGAGAGCCGAACATAAAGTATGTCAGTACAGCACAGAAGCTAAATGCACTATAGATAATTGTGCAGGCTAAAATATCTTTAGAAATTAAAATGCAAACTGTTATAAAGATTAAGAATAACAGCAGCAGAGCTTCGAGAATTAATACTTGCATGCTTATTCCTCCTCCTTATCTTCCAGTGTCCATACAGGATGACCGGATTTCAGCGCTGCTTTTCCCAGAATGTGTGTCCCGATTGGGTTTGCCAGGAATACCAGCAGAAATACGATAATCATTTTTACAGACAGCAGGTTTGGGCCTTCATAAATTACCAGACCCAGGCAGGCCAGCATCAGCCCTAATGTTTCACTGTTACCGGACGCATGCAGTCTGCTATAGAAATCAGGCAGACGCAGTAAGCCGATTGCAGAGGCCAGGAAGAAAAACAGGCTGGCAACCAGCAGAACAACTGCAATAACTTCGTTGATTGCTAAACTCATACGTTTTTACCTCCCAGATATTTTGCTACAACTACAGAACAGATAAAGCCTAAAATCGCATAAGAAATTGCGATATCCACATACATGTCAGGGCGACCATCCACATAACCGAATAATACCAGCAACAGAATGGTATCGGCACCGATAACACCCAGACCGTTCATGCGGTCAAAAATTGTTGGTCCCTGGAAAACACGCTGGAGCATCAGCCCAATAATGATTACTACAGCGACCATAACAATACTCCAAATAGTATTCATTACTGTACTTCTCCTCCTTCTACCACTTCATAGATAAACGGTTCACCAAACAGATCAGCCACTTTCTGCTGCATGCCGCCACCTAACAGACCTTCGGCAGCACCATCAGTCAGTGCATGAATTTCGTATAAACCATCTTCTGTTACATTTAAAGTAACTGTCCCCGGTGTTAATGTAATGGAGTTTGCCAAGGTAGTATGCGCCATTGGGTTATCGTATTTAATACGGAACGCAATTACTCTTGGATTAATCACCATTTCAGATTTTACAGTTGCTTTTACAACGTCGATGTTGGCATTTACTACCTCTTTCAGCAGCCACAGCCAGTACACCGCATATTTACCCAGATTTACATCAAAAATGAAGTATTTTTTGGTTCCGTCTGCATTTGGTAACAGCAGCAGCGGCACACAAATCCAGGCAGAAATAATTGCTGTCAGTGCCCCGTACAGCAGGAATTTAAAATCCACTTTGCCGCTTAAGAGGAACCAGAAAGCAAACAGTACAACTGCCAGCACCGTCAGATGTTTCATTGGGGAACCAACAATTGTTTTGTCATTCAGCATGTCCTTTGTTTTCAACTTCGAACAC
>JAFOFM010000226.1 GCA_017387265.1 Peptococcaceae bacterium
AGACTGGTGTATGAATCATCGCAGTCACCTGCTTTCTTCGAGATTAAAATGTATTGCAGGCTGCAATTATTTTAAAGCGTCGATTGCTTTTACAACGTCGCCTACGGTCTGCATGTTTTCGTCCATTTCCAGGGAAACGCCGAAGGCATCTTCTACGCTCATAACCAGTTCTACAGTGTCCAGAGAGTCCAGACCCAGGTCATTCCAGGTGCTTGCTTCGGTAATGTTTGCTGCTTCCAGATCTTTTGCTTCTACCAGGATTTCTACCACTTTATTGAATGTACTCATAATTCATTTCCTCCTAAGGCTGTCAGGTCTTCTTCTGCCTGACAGGTTTCGTTTTATTTTACTTGTTTGTTCGGTTCGTTCAAATTAAAATCGGTATCCCGCAGTCTATTATCTGCAGGATTGTTTACCGGCTCCAGCGCAGAATACATGCGCCGGTTGTGAGCCCGCCGCCAAAAGCGGTCAGGGCCAGTAAATCGTTTTTCTTCAGTTTGCCTCCCCTGCTGGCTTCATCTAACAGGATTGCCACACAGGCCGCCGATGTATTCCCTCTCACGGCGATATTGGTAAGGCATTTTTCTTTTGGCAGTTTGAGACGGCTGATTGCCGAATCTAGAATGCGAATATTAGCCTGATGAGGAATCAGCCATGCAATATCCTCTTTTGCAAGGCCTGCCTCATCTAATACCTGTTCTACTGTCTGCACCATAGAGGTTACCGCAAAACGGAATACCTCCTGCCCATCCATATGAAGATAGGATGAACAGCCGGAAGCTACATCGCCTTCTGCCTGTTTGTGAAACGGGCTGTTTCCCCAGCCGTTTTCTGCATAGAGCGATGAGATATTGCCTTTTGCACCGGTCTGAATCGCTAACAGGTCATTGCCTTTGCCAAGCACTGCTGCACCGGCTCCATCGCCAAACAGCACACAGGTACCGCGATCCTGCCAGTCTACAAGACGGGACATCGCTTCTGCCGCCACAACCAGGATCTTCTGGTCTGCTGTTCGGGCAAAATAGCCTGCCGCCACATCCAGTGCATATAGAAATCCGGTGCAGGCTGCATTGATATCAAATGCAGGACAGGAAGCTCCCAGCTGCATCTGCAGTACACAGGCCATAGATGGAGTGGTATAATCAGCACTCATTGTCGCACAGATAATCAGGTCCAGCTCGTCAGCCGAACATCCGCTATCCTCCAGCGCCTTCTGTGCTGCCTGAACGGCAAGCTCTGTTATGGATTCCTCTGTACAGACTCTGCGTTCTGTAATACCAGTCCGGGTTTTTATCCACTCATCGCTGGTATCCACCAGCAGGGAGAGATCCTCATTGGTAACAACACGGGATGGCAGCGCACTGCCTGTGCCTAAAATCGAGAAACTCATGCATCCTCCCTTGGTTCCAGCTTGCGCTGGAAGAACCGGTTCAGGTTCTCCATTGCTTTCAGCAGAACCGCTTTTTCCTCTTCTGTCATTTCCGCGCTGACATTGCGCACCATATTTTCGTGGAAGTATAAATGCCCGGCATTCACTTTCCGTCCTGTTTTTGTCAGCTTCACAAAAACCTGACGGCCATCCTGCTCATGGCGGATTTTTTCCACATATCCCTTTTTCATCAGCTTGTTAACGGCAATGGTTACCGACGACAGCGTAATGTGCTGATCTGCTGCCAGTTCACTGATGGTACGGCCATTCTCATCTTTGGATACGGCCTCCAGCATATGCATTTCGCTGATGGAAAGATCTCCACCGGCTACATGGTTGGCTGCCTGTTCCTCAATACGAAGAATGGACCAGAATGCATCGGTCAGTAAATTATTCAGTTCCTGAGAAAACGCATCCATAACTGCTCCCTCCATTATTACAAACTTTATGGTCAAGTAATTACTTAGTTTGTCAAAGTAATTATATAGGCAGACCGCTCACTTGTCAAATGTTTTTTATCATGTTATCTAGTTATTTATATTAGATTGAGCGATTATTTAAAACTTTCTGACAATGTATTTTCTGTTCAAGACATAAAAAAAGACCGATACAGATACCTGTACCGGCCTTAGCCAGACTGATTAAACAGTCATGATTTCTTTTTCTTTGTTGTCGATTACTTTATCAACTTCCGCGATATATTTATCGGTCATTTTCTGGATATCATCCTGAGCACCTTTGCTTTCGTCTTCGGTGATTTCTTTGGATTTTTCCAGAGCTTTCAGTTCGTCGTTCCCGTCACGGCGGATGTTACGAACGCTAACTTTTGCGTCTTCGCCTTTTTTCTTAACGCGTTTAACCAGTTCTTTTCTGTTTTCCTGGGTCAGCTGAGGCATAACCAGACGAATAACAGTACCGTCGCTGGTAGGTGTGATACCTAAATCGGATTTCATGATTGCTTTTTCAATTGCAGCGATTGCGGATTTATCCCATGGCTGAATTGCCAGCATTCTTGGTTCTGGAACAGAAATGTTTGCCAGCTGGTTGATTGGTGTCAGTGCACCGTAGTATTCTACCTGAATACGATCCAGCAGAGATGGAGATGCAATACCGGTACGGATAGTTGCCATATCGGTTCTCAGCACGCCCAGAGTTTTGGTCATTCTTTCTTCTACGTCTGCTTTAATTGTGTTAATCATTTGAGTTACCTCCCAACATAGGTTCCGATTGTTTCGCCCATAGCGGCGCGTTTCATATTGCCCGGTGTCATCATATCAAATACGATCAGCGGAATGTTATTATCCATGCACAGGCTGATAGCGGTAGAGTCCATAACTTTTAAACCCTGATTCAGTACATCGATATATTTCAGGCTATCGAATTTAACTGCATCCGGATTTTTCTTTGGATCATCACTGTATACACCGTCTACTTTTTTGGCCATCAGAATTGCGTCAACACCCATTTCAGCTGCACGCAGCGCTGCTGTGGTATCGGTGGAGAAATAAGGGTTCCCGGTACCGGCACCAAAAATTACAACTCTGCCTTTTTCCAGATGGCGGATTGCTCTACGTTTGATATAAGGTTCTGCAACTTCGCGCATTTCAATAGCAGTCATAACACGAGTTTCCATACCGGCTGCCTCCAGAGCATCCTGCAGAGCCAGAGAGTTGATAACAGTTGCCAGCATGCCCATGTAGTCAGCTGTTGCACGGTCGATACCGCGTTTTGCACCTGCTACACCACGCCAGATGTTGCCGCCACCTACAACGATAGCCACTTCTACACCAGCCTGGGTCAGTTCTAAAATCTGCTGTGCCATGGAGCTTAATACGGTTTCTTCCAGACCAAAGCCGATTTCACCGCTTAATGCTTCCCCGCTTAATTTTAAAATGACGCGTTTGTATTTTGGTTGATCCATTCTGTTGCCTCCTATTGTGCCTGTCCCATTACGAGACGGTTTTATGATAAGAACATTATAATTATATATTATATCATAAATAAAGAGAACACAAGGGTGTTCTCTTTAAAATTTTCAATATGACTGGCAAGAATTAGCCTTTGATCTGTGCAGCAACTTCAGCAGCAAAGTCTTCGTTTTTCTTTTCCAGACCTTCGCCCATTTCGAAACGTACGAAACGAACAACTTCTGCGTTTGCTTTTTTCAGCAGTTTGCTTACAGCTTCACCATCATCGCTCTTAATGAACGCCTGGTCAACTAAGCATACTTCTTTGTAGTATTTTTCGATACGGCCAACAACCATTTTTTCGATGATGTTTTCTGGTTTGCCTTCGTTACGAGCCTGTTCTGTCAGGATCTGTTTTTCGTGTTCCAGTTCGGAAGTTGGAACTTCGGTACGATCCAGGTAGCCAGGGTTTGCAGCTGCAACCTGCATAGCGATGTCTCTAGCCAGTGCAGCGTCGCCGCCTTTCATTTCTACCATTGTAACGATTTTGCCGCCTGCATGGCTGTAGGTAGCTACGATGCCTTCTGTTTCGTATAAAGCGAAACGACGCAGGGAGATGTTTTCACCGATTTTAGCAACTTTAGCGGTGATTAATTCAGCAACGGTCTGACCGTCCAGTTCGGAAGCCAGCAGAGCATCGTTGTCAGCTGGTTTAACAGCAGCAACGTGAGCAGCGATGCCGTTTACTAATTCTTTGAATTCGTCTGTTTTTGCAACGAAGTCTGTTTCGCAGTTGATTTCTACGATAACGCCTGTTTTAGCGTCTTCGGAGATGTAGGAACCTACCAGACCTTCTGCAGCGATACGGCCAGCTTTTTTAGCAGCGGAAGCCAGACCTTTTTCGCGTAAGAAGTCTACTGCTTTATCCATGTCGCCATCGCATTCTGTTAATGCTTTTTTGCAGTCCATCATGCCAGCGCCTGTCATTTCTCTTAATTCTTTAACCTGTGCAGCTGTAATTGCCATTTTGAGCAACCTCCAAATTATATTCTTATTCGCTCTCTCTGAACCATTCCGTTCATGAAAGCTTTATAAAAGGATAGGGTAACCTGCTGCGGTTACCCTATGAAAATGTCAGTATATTAGATTATTCTTGTACTTCTACTGCTTCTTCTACAACAGCTTCTTCTGCAGCTTCAGCATTGCTTTCGCCCTGTTTAGCTTCCAGAACAGCGTCAGAGATTACAGATGCCAGTAATTTTACGGCTCTGATTGCATCGTCGTTACCAGGAATAAC
>JAFOFM010000227.1 GCA_017387265.1 Peptococcaceae bacterium
AAATTTGCCCGTATTAACGTCAATAACATTCAATGCCTCTGTACGGTCAAAGACAATATATCCGCCGTTTTTAAGCCATATTTTGCGGCTGTGAATGCCTTTTACGGCACCTTCCAGCCCAAACTGACCAATCAGATTTTCTTCTCTCCATCGGATTTTAAATCGCACTTTGCGCTGCACAATCTGCTGCTGCAGAGTCTCATACAAGGCAAAGTCATTCACATAGATGCCTTCTAAATCATCTTCTCTGGCGCAGTCCCGAATCACCTGTGCCGCTAAATCCTGATCAGCCTGAATGAGCCCCGGTTTCTGCACCTGAGCCATTTTTTCCTGCAGCCGGTTCCACTGACTTAACAGCCAGTTAAACTCCTGACGCAGTTCATCAATTGTGCAGTTCTGCCCCGCAGTTCGCACAATTAAGCCGCAGTTCTGACCGCTAAGCAGTTCATCGGTTAACTCTTTTAGGGCCTGCCGTTTGCTATCCGGTGCAATTTTTTTGGATACCGCTGCATAAGGTTTGCCCGGTACCAGCACCAGTGTTCTGCCGGGAATAGATAACTTGCTGCTTACTTTAGGGCCTTTGGCATCTACGGCTTCTTTTTTAATCTGCACCACAATGGACTGCCCCTGTTTTAAAACATCGCCAATATTAGGCTTGCAGCCTTCCAGTTCCTCCGGCAGCATCACATCTTCTAACGCCAGATAGGCATTTTTCTCCCAGCCAATATCTACAAACGCGGCCTGCATGCCTGGCAGTACCGATTCCACAATCCCCCGATAAATACTTCCGTTTACCGGGCTTGTATTCACACGCTGCACGTAATATTCGGCCAGACGGCCATCTTCTAAAACAGCCACCTGCATCTGCCGCTGATCATTCTGGATAATAATCTGCTGCTGCATGACAATTCACCTCCTCTTTTTCTTAACATAAACATATCATTTAGAACTTCAGATTTTTTGCGTCTGGCAAGACTGCTTTTGATTTTTTAAGCGACGCGTTTGACATAAGCAAGGCGAGAAAAATCAAAAACAACACAGCCAGACGCAAAAAATAAGTTCCCTAAATTACATCCAGAGGGGTAATCAGTTCCCCTTTTTTATCTAATAAGTACAGCCCGTTTCTGTGAATCCGTACAACATTTAACACCGATGGCATACCGGCAGACATTAACCCGTAGGCAACCTCTTCCGGACGCACATTAAAGTCGTTACCGGTCTGCACTAAAATATGCAGCACAGCAAATTTTCCTTCCGCTTCCATACGAAGTTTAAATACACCAGGACGAATATTCACCGGTTTTTTATCCGGACTGTTCTTTTTAAAGCGATATACAATAATCTCATCCCGGTTAAAGAATTCCACAACCGCGCGGTCCAGCTGCTCCTGTGTAACTTCTTCTACAAATTCCAGACGAATCTGATAAGCAGCGCGTTCCATAATAGACATCAGCGAAGGCACTTTGCCGGTTACCTCTTTCATCTGTGTTACTTCAAATGCCGGCGGCATTGCCTTGTCTAAAGCCGCTTTTACTTCTTCCAGCGGCATATCGCGAGTCAGCTCCATATCCATGTATTCCCCGTCGCTTGTAGTCCCTACGGCACAGGCAGAAGCGAAATTCATTTTTGGATGCGGATTAAACCCCTGGCTAAAAGCCAGAGGAAGCTGAGAACGACGAATCACGCGTTCCCAGGTATGCATTAAATCCAGATGGGACATAAAACGCCCTTCTCTAGTTTTCCGAAACTGCATTCGTATTAACACGGAGCCAGCCTCCTTTCAGATCCAGTTTTACATCTAAGTCCTGACAGGCACCACATACGTGGCACTGCCCAACACGGCAGTCCACAGTGGTTTCTGCGCGCATAGCCTTCTGATGTTCTTTAATTAAATACTCTTTTCTTACACCGCAGCTGATATGATCCCAAGGCAGCACTTCGTCGTATGGAATCTGGCGATATGCATAGAATTCAGGGTCTAAGCCGCATTCTTCAAAGGCTTCCATCCACCAGTCCATATAGAAATATTCGCCCCAGCCATCAAACTTACAGCCTTTCTGCCATGCTTTATAGAGTACATCCCCTAAGCGGCGGTCCCCTTTTGCAAAAATAGCCTCTACATAGGTTACCTGGCTGTCATGATAATGATAGGTTACGCGTTTGTGTTTGATTTTATCTCTTAAATATCTCTGACGACGACGCAGTTCTTCCCCGCGTACCTGCGGTTCAAATTCAAATGGGGTAAATGGTTTTGGAACAAAGCCGGAAACACTGATGGTTACCTGCGGAGATGGGCCTTTCCCTCCGTTTTCACGGCGGATTTCATCCCCGATCTGAATTACTTTGTACGCTAAAGCTGCAATGCCGTCTAAGTCCTCATCGGTTTCGGTCGGCAGACCCATCATAAAATACAGCTTGATTTTACTCCAGCCGCTGGAAAATGCCATGCGGGCTACGCTTTCCAGATTGGCTTCTAATACACCTTTGTTGATAACATCACGTAATCGCTGAGTGCCGGCTTCCGGTGCAAAGGTAAGCCCTGTTTTTTTCAGTTTCTGCATTTCGTTGGCCAGATTCATGGAGAAGTTGTCCACACGCAGAGAAGGCAGCGATACGCTGATATTTTTTGGTGCCATTTCGGCAATTAAAGAGCGCAACAGCACATCCACACTGGTGTAATCGCTGGTGCTTAAAGAAGTCAGCGATAAATCATAATGGCCGGTATTGCATAAAATATTGCGTGCCTGCTCTTCCAGTTCCCCAACAGTTTTTTCACGAACCGGGCGATACAGCATCCCTGCCTGACAGAATCGACAGCCTCTGGTGCAGCCTCTCTGCACTTCCAGCATCGCTCTGTCATGGATAACATCTAAATATGGCACAATCGGTTTTTCCGGGAAAAACGCATTATCCATATGTTTTAAAACCCGTTTTACGAT
>JAFOFM010000228.1 GCA_017387265.1 Peptococcaceae bacterium
AACCGGTGCGGGTAAAAGCCTGACCGCCAATACCCACTTCCCGGACTGCAATGACAATATGTCTGCGTATAAACTGGCAGCTCATCGTCATACACCGGAGATTGAGCAGGAACTGAGTGCATTGGCTGGTGAACCGCTGATGATCAGTTTTAATCCGCATCTGATTCCGTTAAACCGCGGGATTTTATCCACTATCACCATGCAGGCATCTACACCGGATTTAACCCAGGAAATGCTGGATGCGGCATATCATGAGTTTTATGACAGCGAAGAATTTGTACGCGTACGCAATAAAGCGGAACTTCCATACTCCAAACTGGTACAGGGTTCCAACTACTGTGATGTGGCTCCAGTATGGGATGCACGTACCAAACGTATTATCGTTGTATCCTGTATCGATAACCTGGTAAAAGGTGCAGCAGGGCAGGCGATTCAGAATATGAACATTATGATGGGCTTAGACGAAGGCATGGGCTTACGCTACGGTGTTATGTATCCGTAATGGATTTATGCAAAGGGGAATAAAACAATGGAAATTTTAGAAAACGGTTCTGTTACCAGCCCACGCGGTTTTACCGCGGCAGCTGTTGCGGCAGAAATTAAATATATCGGTCGTAATGACTTAACTATCGTGTATTCGAAAGTGCCTGCACAGGCGGCAGCCGTATATACATTAAATCAGTTTAAAGCGGCACCTCTGCAGGTGACCGAACAGAATATTGCGAACGGCATGGCACAGGCTATCGTTGTAAACAGCGGTATTGCTAATGCCGGTATGGGCACCGAAGGCATGATGCAGGCTCGCCAGATGTCGGACTGGGCTGCGGATGCATTAGGCATTGCAAAAGATGATGTCGTGGTGGCTTCTACTGGTGTTATCGGGATGCCTCTGCCAATGGACAAAGTAAAAGCCGGTATCGATAAAGTATCCAAAGCATTATATGCTGATGGCGGTCACGATGCGGCAAGAGCAATTATGACAACCGACACTGTATGTAAAGAAATGGCTGTGCAGCTGCGCATCAATGACAAACTGGTTACTATCGGGGCAATGGCAAAAGGTTCCGGTATGATTCATCCAAATATGGCTACTATGCTGGGCTTTATTACAACCGACGTAAACATCGAAAACAAAGCGCTGCAGGCGGCATTTAAAGCCAATATTGATGACAGCTTCAATATGGTTTCGGTAGACGGCGACACCAGTACCAACGATATGGTGGCAATTCTGGCAAATGGTCAGGCAGGCAACGAAATCCTGACAGAAGAGAGCGCAGACTTCCCTGCATTCAAACAGGCGCTGCGTGAAATCTGCATTGCCATGGCGCAGAAAATCGCTGGCGATGGCGAAGGCGCAACCAAACTGGTGGAATGTACCGTTACCGGTGCTGCAACCAGAGAAGATGCCCGTTTAGCAGCAAAAGCTATTATTGCATCCAGCCTGGTAAAAACCGCGATTTACGGCAACGATGCAAACTGGGGCCGTATTGCATGTGCTGCCGGTTATTCCGGTGCAAAATTCGATCCAAATAAAGTAAACATCTTTATCGGTGATGTGCAGGTGGCACAGAATGGTATGGGCCTGGAATTTGACGAGGCGAAAGCAACCGAAACTTTAAAACAGAAAAAAGTAAACATTCTGGTGAAATTCAACAACGGGGAAGAAGAAGCGACCGCATGGGGCTGCGATTTAACCTACGATTATGTATCCATCAATGCCGACTACAGAAGCTAAGCGGTATAAGTAACGGAAACAATAAGAAGAAACAGGAGCTGAACTCTTTTGGAAGATACAATGACAAATGCGATGCAGACAGCGGAGATTCTGGTCGAAGCGCTGCCATACATTAAAAAATTCTACGGCAAAACTGTAGTAATCAAATACGGCGGACATGCTATGAACAACGATATCATGAAAGAAAAAGTAATTTCCGATATCGTGCTGATGAAATATGTAGGTATTAACCCGGTAATTGTGCATGGCGGCGGCCCTGCTATCAACTACTGGATTGGCAAAAGCGGCAAAGAATCGCAGTTTATTAACGGTCTGCGTGTAACCGATAAAGATACTATGGAAGTGGCGCAGATGGTTCTGGTTGGTCAGATTAACCAGGAAATCGTTGCCCGCATTCAGAAACTGGGCGGCAAAGCGATGGGCTTAAGCGGTGTAGACGGCAGCACTATCGTGGCTCGCAAAAAAGGTATGGTCGTAGATGGCCAGCATATTGATCTGGGTTTTGTAGGCGAAGTGGCAGAAATCAACACCGAGCTGATTGATCAGGCCATTGAACACGGTTTTATTCCGGTTATTTCTCCAATTGGCTGTGACGCAAACGGTCAGGTATATAATATCAATGCCGACTATGCAGCGGGCAGCATTGCAGCAAGCCTGCATGCTGATAAACTGTTTATGTTAACCGACATCAACGGCGTACAGGATGATAACAAAAACGTAATTTCCATTCTGAACTTTGCACAGGCAGAAGAATATAAAAACACCGGCGTTATCAGCGGCGGTATGATTCCAAAAGTAGACTGCTGCATGGATGCTATCCGCGGCGGTGTAAACAGCGTACACATTGTAAACGGCTGCATGGATCACAGCATGCTGCTGGAACTGTTTACCGATGAAGGGATCGGTACCATGGTGGTAAAGGAGTAGAGAACAATGGGCGTAACTACACAGGAAGTCATTGCTGACGGGCAGAAATATGTTATGAATACCTATGGTCGTCTGCCAATGGTCATTGACCGGGGCGAAGGCTGTTATGTATGGGATTTAGACGGCAACCGCTATCTGGATTTAGTAGCAGGGATTGCAGTAAACTCTCTGGGGCACAGTCATCCGGCTGTGGCAAAAGCCATTCAGGAACAGAGCGAAAAGCTGCTGCACTGCTCCAACTTATACTGGATTGAAAATCAGGTAAAACTGGCAAAACTGCTGGTAGAAAAAAGCGGCATGGGCAAAGCCTTTTTCTGCAACAGCGGCGCCGAAGCCAACGAAGCAGCCATTAAACTGGCGCGTAAATGGGGCAAAGGCGAAAAATATCATATCATTACAATGAAAAATTCCTTCCATGGCCGTACCATGGGGGCATTAACCGCAAC
>JAFOFM010000229.1 GCA_017387265.1 Peptococcaceae bacterium
AGGCGCATATCGGTAATATGCCCTTATAGGGCATGAACAAACCGCCCGTTTGACGGGCGGTTTTGATTGTGCTTATATAGATATTGATACGCGCCTGAAGATAATTATTCTGCAACGATAATTCAGGCTGTAAAATCGAAATTAATAGGTGTGCTGTGCAATAAACCGGAAGCAGAAGATGCAAGAAACCGATACACAGCATAAAAAAACACCCTGAATCAATTTGATTCAGGGTGTAAGTGTATTCGCTGTTGATTCTGATTAGAACTGGGAACGAGTACCGGTATTTTCGAATGCTTCACAGTCGTCAGTAACGTCTGGGCAAACTACTTTACCTTTCCAGCTGAAAGTAGGTTTGTTCCAAGCACGAACTACTTTAATCAGGATGATGTTGATAACACCTAAGCCTAAAGCCATAGGAATCAGAGTGTTGATAGACATCAGACCGTTACATACCATGATGTAGTTTGCTACTAACAGAGTACCAGGAATCATGAATGCGTTCATGGAACCCATTTCTGCGGAAGCAGTTGTTCTCAGGTTAGGGTCAACTACACGGATTAACGCAACGCCGGATGGACAGGTACCAGTTGCACAACCCCACATACCCAGGGTACGTTCGAAGTCGCAGCCATCGCCGAAACGACGACCAAAGTAGATACAGAATGCGAATGTGAAAGCACCTACTACTACGCACATCATCAGCATTGGGATGATCCAGGAACCGATAGCGGATGTCTGGATAGCCATGAATGCACCAACGATCAGGAAGTCTGTGGTGCAGCCTGTGATACGAGCCTGCAGAGCATCGTCGTGGTATTTTTTCACGCCGATTTTTGTCATAACAGCTTTAACAACTAACGCTACGAAGTAACCTACGAAGAAGGTCATGCCGCCGAAGGAAGCAATCAGAGCGTTTGGAATCATCAGGATTAATTTCTGAACATACAGAGTGATAACGAAGGTCATACCAACAATTGCAAAGTTGAATGCTAATACGTCGATGTTACCGTTGTAAGTTGTGATTCTACCAGCAACTTCAGTCTGTTCTTCAGGTTTGTAGATACCGCGCATAACAGCAGGGCTCAGTTTTTCTGGATAAGAAGCTAAACCTTTTTTCAGACCGATTTTAGCCAGAGGAACACCAATCAGGAATGCGAACAGGAAGCCGATTACGGAGTAGGTAATAGCAACCTGAGAAGCCAGTGGCATCAGACCAGCAGCTTCAATCTGCATACCGAAGGAAGCGGACTGCCCAGGACCCTGACAGAATGCGAATGGAATCAGGATACCATATTCAGCAGGCATGTTGAATGCAGCGCCGAAGAATTTAATGCAGAAGTAACCGATTACAGGTGTGAAGCAGTACAGAGCACCCCACAGTAAACCCATACCCATGGAACCACGCAGCTGCTGTTTTGCTACAGCACCGCCGGTCTGACCTTCTGCTTTAGGAGTAGCAGTTAACCCCATGGAGATAAAGGACAGGATAAAGAAGAAGTTTACAATCTGGTTGCACATGTTCGGGTCAATGCCCAGTGTGGCAGCAACGCCAGGAATGTTCATCATGATCAGACCTACGATACCACCGATTACGGATGCAGGCATCAGAATGTTACCCAGCGGTTTGATTACAGCACGTAATACAACACCGACTAACAGCATGATACCAATCCAGGAGAAAGTAACCATTGCGGTCATAAAAATACCCTCTTTCTTAAAAAGAATGTTAAATTGTTTTTCGCCTCAAAAAAGCTGATCATTCAGAACCGCTCCGGTACTGTTTTCGTTTTCTGCAGCGTCAGGCTGATTGTAAAAATAAAGGCTGAAAACGGAAGCTGACGATGCAGGAACGCAGCAGTCAGGAACGCTTCTGAAAATAAGTTTTTTTGATTTGAATTATTTCATGGATTCATCATACCGGAAGCAATCAATAAATTCAAATATTGATTTGATTGTTTTTTTCGCGAAAATGTTTAGTCAAAATTTATAAAAATATATTGATTATTTAA
Source organism: Peptococcaceae bacterium (assembly GCA_017387265.1). Classification (GTDB taxonomy): domain Bacteria; phylum Bacillota; class Peptococcia; order Peptococcales; family Peptococcaceae; genus UBA7185. The sequence continues at coordinate 2,013 of JAFOFM010000229.1, forward strand.
AATGAATGCATTAAAAAAACAATGAAACGACGAAGTAGAGTTCTGAAAAGCGCATAATATCGCAGAAAAATGCACTTTGAACAAAAAAACTGGTATAGCCATTCTGTAATAATATAATAATAAATTGCATTATTATTAATATGAAAAAACATATATAGAGTATGAAGATTGATAAAAATATATAAGAAAAACAGGGGGGAACACAACGTGAAGGGTGGAATCAGAGGCTGTTATCGAAAGATTCCTGCAGCTGTTGCAGCAGGAATAAATGTGGATTTTTTTGCAAAACAGCTGCAGGAATGATATAATAAAACCGATTAAAAAATATACGGAATTTAAACAGAATCTGAATTTAATGATAACGCGATGAGATAAATGACGGAACATAATTCCTTCTGCTATATTCCTATAGCATTATATATATGAAGGGAGAAAGAAACGATGTTATTATCACAGCTGGAATATTTTCGTGTAGTTGCAAAGCACGAACACATCAGCCATGCTGCAGAAGAACTGCGCATTGCCCAGCCGGCACTCAGCACAACCATCAGCAAGCTGGAAAAAGAATTAGGCGTGCCATTATTTGACCGAATCGGCCGTAACATCGAATTAAATGATGCAGGGCGCCGTTTGCTGGCCCATGCCGATTATCTGTTTGAACAGATTGAAGAAATGGAAAAATCTCTGGAACAGACCCGTGAAATTCTGGAGAACGAAGTAGCCATTTCTGTCAGCAACAGTATGTTTCTGGGTGGCTGGCTGCATAATTTTGTACTGGACAATCCAAAAATCCGCCTGCACCAGCGTATGCTGAGCGAAGATCAGATGCTGGAAGCATTGCTGAATGAGGAAATTGATGTGGCTGTTGGTGAATTTAACAGTGATATACCGGGAATTGTGCGAAAAGTACTGGTAGAGGATGAATATGTATTTTCGGTTGTAGCGCCGAATCCACTGGCGCTGAAAGATACGATTGTGTTTGATGATATTCGGGATGCCAGCATCATCGGGCTTCCGTCCAATGCGACCTATAAAATTGCAGACCGGGTATTTGCCCGGCATGGCCTTGAACCTAAAGTTATTTTTGAAGGCAGTCATCGTTTAATGCAGAAGCTGGAGATGGACGGCAAGGGCATTGTTTTTGCGACAAAACAGATGATTTATATTATGGCGCAAAATAATGTTTCCCGGGATGATGCGATGCAGTTTAAAATTCATACAATTTCTGATATGGACTGCAGCTGTCAGCTTTGTGTGTGCTGGAAGGCAGACCGGGAACTGCCGGTGATGGCGAAAAAGTTTATCGATGCGATGGATGCCAGCTATCCGCGGTATAGTGATGACGAGGCGTTTATGCAGGAATACAGTCTGGACTGGACCCGGAAGGAGGAAACAGTATGAATCTGCTGCAGATGGAATACTTTCAGGAGGTTGCCAAAACCTCATCCATTACCCAGGCGGCTCGCACACTGAATATTTCCCAGTCCGCTCTGAGTATTATGATGAACAAGCTGGAAGCAGAAATCGGCTACCCGCTGCTTGCAAAGCAGGGGCGTAATATCAGCATTACACCATACGGGAAAAAGGTGCTGCACTACAGCTATATTCTGCTCCATGAAATGGAGGACATTCAGCGGGAGTTCAAAGAACTGCGCGGCGAAGAAAATGAATGGAAACTGACCCTGGGGGTAACCGACAGCAATTATTACGGGGACTGGATTTTAAATCTGATGCACGATTATCCTGATTTACAGCTGAATGTTCTGCAGATGGCCCGGGATGAGATTTACGAAAATCTTTTAATTGGCAAACTGGACTTCGGGATTTCAAATGGTATGGAATATTATGAGGAGCTGGATTCGCAGCTTTTATTCAGCCAGCCGTATCAGCTTCTGGTTTTAAAGAATCATCCGCTGGCCAGAAAGGGACGGATTACGATGGAAGAACTGGTGCAGGAGCCATTGCTTTCTCTGCCGCCATCTCATAAAAACCGTCTGATTGATAATCTGAGTTCGGCGATGCATTTCCGGCCGAATATTGTATTTGAAGGCAATGCCGATATTATGGAGCAGATGTTTCATGTAGGAGTCGGCAGCATTCTGACCTGTGCCCATAACCGTGGCCAGTGGATGCGCAGCCAGCGTGAAGATTATGCACTGCTGGATATTGTCGGAACATCGACCCGGTATGAAATGTATCTGGTATGGTCGAAAAATCGGTTCCGCACGAAATGTGCCCGGATGTTCCAGAATTACGTGTTTGACTATTATCACGTATAAAATGTATAAAATAAGATGCCGGTTTTTCTGTCGAAAAGCCGGCATCTTTCTTTTGAAAACATTGACAGCGCATAGCTGTCTAGTATAATATAATACATGAATAAGAGCTCATATATTAAAGTGAAAAAAGACAAAGTGAGGTGTATATATTGGAAAGAATTTATTATATTGACGGCCTGGACTGTGCCAACTGTGCAGCAAAACTGGAACGGCATTTATGCGAGGTTCCTTATTTTGATCAGGTGGTTATCGATTTCATGGCAAAAAAAATGATTGTCACGGTCAAAGATGAGGCGAGTCTGCAAAACGGGATGGTACTGGCAGATATACTGATAAAACAGATGGAGCCGGGGGTTGTCGTTTCGGAGAAGGAGACAGCCGGAAAAAAACGTTGCCCTCCTGCCGAAGCGCATCATCATGAAGAAACATGCGGCTGCGGGCATAATCATTCGAATCATGAACATCATCACGGAGAAGCGTGTAACTGCACACATACCCATAATCATTCGCATACGCACGGAGAATCGTGCAGCTGCGGTCACAGTCATCACGCTTGTGATGAAACGGAAGAGCGGGCAATTGTGCAAGAAAAGCAGAATAACGGCCGATTCACCGGAGAAATGAAACAGACGCTGATTAAAATCGGTATCAGTGCCGTATTGTTTCTGGCAGCGCTGTTTACTACAAACAGCAGTGTGATATCGTTTGCCTTGTATCTGGCAGCCTATTTGATTGTAGGCGGTGAAGTGCTGCTGCGCGCGGGAAAAAATATTCTGCGCGGTCAGGTCTTTGATGAGAACTTTTTGATGTCTGTTGCTACAATCGGTGCCTTCTGTGTAGGGGAGTATCCGGAAGGCGTTATGGTTATGCTGTTATATCAGCTGGGTGAACTGTTCCAGGAGTATGCGGTGGAACGGTCCCGACGCTCAATTGCCGATTTAATGGATATCCGGCCGGAAGTAGCTCATGTCAGAGAAGGCGACCGGTATCTGGATTATGCGCCGGAGGAAGTACTTGCTGGCGATGTAATCCAGATTCGTCCCGGGGAGAAGATTCCGCTAGACGGGGTTGTACTGGAAGGGCAATCGATGCTGGATGCGGCGGCATTAACCGGCGAATCGCTTCCGCAGGAGGTGCAGCCAGGAAGCCGTGTATTGAGCGGCTGTATTAATATGTCGGGAGTCCTGCTTGTTCAGGTCGAAAAAGAATACGAGGATTCGACGGTAGCGAAAATTCTGAACCTCGTAGAAAATGCCAGCAGCAAAAAAGCAAAAGCAGAAAATTTTATTACCCGTTTTGCCCGCTACTATACACCAGCGGTTGTAATCATTGCGGCGGCATTGGCGATTCTGCCGCCGGTTGTACTTCATGAACCGTTCAGCGGCTGGATTTACCGGGCACTGGTGTTTCTTGTAATTTCCTGCCCGTGTGCTCTGGTGATTTCTATTCCGCTTACATTTTTCAGCGGGCTGGGTGTATGTTCCCGCGAGGGGATTTTAGTAAAAGGAAGTAATTATTTAGAAGCGCTGGCTCAGATGGAAACCGCTGTGTTTGACAAGACCGGTACATTAACCAAAGGAAGTTTTTCGGTTCTGGCAATTCATCCAGATGGTATTACAGAGGAAGAGCTGCTTTATTATGCGGCTTGTGCAGAAAGTATTTCCAGTCATCCGATTGCAGAGGCAGTGAGAACTGCCAATACACGGGAGATTCCGGCAGCTAGCCTGCTTCAGGCGGAAGAACTGGCAGGATACGGAATTTCGGCGATTGTGGACGGAAAAAGGGTTCTGGTTGGCAGTCAGAGGCTGATGGAGCGGGAACGGATCAGCTGTCCAGCTGTTACAGACGAAGGTACCATTGTGTATGTAGCAGTGGATGGTGTTTTCGGTGGATATCTTGTAATTGCCGATGAAGTGAAGCCGGATGCAGCCGATATGGTAAAAAATCTGCGAAAACTGGGTGTAAAAAATATCGTGATGCTGACCGGTGATAATCCGGGTACTGCACAGCAGGTTGCAGAACAGCTTGGAATCACCAGCGTGCACAGCCAGCTGCTGCCGGGAGATAAAGTGACATGTCTGGAACAGATTTTACAGCGGAAACATAAAAACGGGACGGTTTCCTTCACCGGGGACGGACTGAATGATGCACCAGTGCTGGCTCGTGCTGATGTCGGGATTGCAATGGGCGGTCTCGGGTCAGATGCTTCTATTGAAGCTGCTGATGTGGTAATTATGAATGATCAGCCTGGCCGGCTGGTGGATGCCGTACAGATTGCGCGGAAAACCAGAGCAATTGTAAAGCAGAATATAGTGTTTGTACTGGCAGTAAAAGCAGCTGTACTGCTTCTGGGAGCAATGGGGCTGGCAACGATGTGGATGGCAGTGTTTGCCGATGTAGGGGTAGCTGTGCTTGCCATATTGAATGCAGTTCGAATTATGAAATATTAATGGAAGAGAATGTAATTTCTACTTCTGGTAGAGAATTTTTGCAAGATGCGTTATAATCAGAAACAGATAAACAGCAAAAATGTATAAGTTCTGGTGATAAATATGCGGTTGCGGAATGAACGATTCTATAAAATATTGAAAAACCTGCCGATTCCTGTTTGCGGTGTAACTCTGGGTCTTGCTGCGGTGGGTAATATGTTAAAAGATTATTCTACGATACTTCACTGGCTTTATCTGACAGTGGCGGCTGTGTTCTGGGCTGCACTTCTGATAAAACTGGTGTTATGCTGGCCTGACGCTAAAAAAGAGCTGATAAATCCACTGGCGTTCAGTGTATTTGAGGCGTATTTTATGACATTGCTGCAGTTTTCAGCAGCAATTGCGCCATATTATAACAGGGCAGCCCTATGTCTCTGGGCAGCTGCGAACGCTGGGAACTTTATACTGATTGGATTATTCAGCTGGCGATATTTAAGAGCGTTCCATATGGCTGATGTATTTACAAGCTGGAATGTACTGTATGGCGGCAATATGCTGGCAGCGGTAGTGGCACCGGCGGTTCATATGGAGCCGGCAGGCCATGTTCTCTTTTGGCTGCATTTCATAATCTTTTTGCCGTGGTATCCTCTTTCTGTGTATCGCTACTGGAAACTGCCGGTGGCAGAGGCTGTGCGGCCGACAATCTGCATCCTGGCAGCTCCGTTTAATCTGACGCTGGCGGGTTATCTGACAGGGGTCGCGCATCCGCAGCTGTGGCTGGTACTTGTTTTTGCTGTAATTGCACAGCTTGCTTATGTATTTGTATTAACCAGACTGCCAGGCATATTGCGACTGCCGTTTTATCCGAGTTACGGGGCGCTGACATTTCCGTTTGTAATTCCGGCAGTTGCCATGAAGAAATTGACGGTTTACCTGACGGAACTGGGGTATACAGTGCCGGCTGTGCTGAATGGAGCGGTGCTGTTAGAACAGATTGTAGCCGTTGTTATGGTGACCTATGTCCTGATGCGTTATGTTATGTATTTGAAGAAAATATAGCTGGCACAGGGTGTCTGGTGTAAAATATAAAATTTTAATAAAACCGGTTAGAACAAAATAAACGACCGCGAAGGCAGAATAAAAGATCTGTTTTCACGGTCGTTTTTGTATAGCTTTGTATAGATAATTATTGTTCTTTCTTTTCCTGTTTTTTTGCTTCTTTGGCTTCTTTTTTTGCATCTCGCACCATCTGTGCCATTTCTTCCAGAGTCGGCTCGTTCGGCCTGATTACTTTTGTCGTTCCTGCTTTGTTTGCGCTGCTTGCGGGTAAATATTTGCTCGGCTTCTCTTTGATGGCTTGCTTGTTGCTGGCGGCTATGTTCGCATCGCATACCTTGGTGTCGTTTCCTATTATCAGTCGTTATGGTTTGTCGAATCGCTCGGCGGTGAATATCGCGGTGGGCGGTACGGTGATTGCCGTTACTTTCTCGATGATCATTCTGGCAACGGTGGACAGC
>JAFOFM010000230.1 GCA_017387265.1 Peptococcaceae bacterium
GCATTTTTCATCGCCAGACGGCTTGCTTCCAGAATATTTACCGCATCAATTTCTTTTTCGTCTAATTCCGCAATACACCAGGAAATCGCCTGCTGTTTAATTAAAATATCCAGCTGTTCCCGCTGTTTTTCGGAAAGTTTTTTCGAATCTTTAATTTCTGGAAGATCCGCATTTTCCGGTAAAATAACCGCGGCAGCCACTACCGGTCCGGCTAAAGGCCCCCTGCCTACCTCATCGGTCCCTGCAATCCAGGTGTACCCTTTTGCTTTTGCTGCTTTTTCATACTCCCACATAGCAGCAATACGCTGTCGCTCTTTTTCCTGTTTTTCTAACAGACGCAGATACTTCGCAGCCAGGTTCTGCACTGCTTTACGGCTATCCTGCTGCAGCAGATTTAAAAAATACTGCATATCGGTATCTGTACTCTGATGCAACATAGCTTCGATTTCTTTTGTTTTCATCCGGGAAATGTCCATAACAACAACCTCTTTCCACTTTTATTTTCATTTGTCTATGTTCTTACAGATTTTTATCTGCAGACGTTTATATGTAAAAAGAGCCTATGCTATGCACAGGCTCCGGGCTTTCATTTAAGCAAGAAACGAATTATTCTTCGTCTTCTTCTTCCTCTTCGATGATTAAGTCTCTTTCAAAGGTATATACTACAGCATCGCATTTTGGACACAGAATTTCTACCACTTCTGCTTCTTCTTCCTCATCCAGCATGGTATCGAAGAAACATACAGTTTCCCCGCATTCTGGACATTCTACTTCGATGATTTCATCATCTTCATAGTCGTCTTCGAATTCGCAGTCGCATTCACATTCGTCACAGTCATCTTCGCAATCGCAATCATCGCAGTCACTGCCGCATGTGCAGCCGAAATCTTCATCTTCGATGCCCAGCATTTCTTCTACCAGATCCAGGTCTTCATCAATGATATCCAGCAGTTCTTCTGCGTCTTCCAGATCTTCATCAATGGATTCCACATATTCCTGCATTTCTTCCAGCTCTTCATCCAGATCGTCAACTGCTTCTACCAGTTCATCCAGAATATCCAGCATTGCAGCAAACAGTTTTTTTTCTTTTTTATCTTCAAAGTCCATACCATCCAGCATGCCTCTCAGATAAGCCATTTTTGTATAGATATCCATACGCGAAAAACTCCCTTCAATGTTCAGTGAAATCATGTTCTTTTTTCAAATCATGATTATTATTCTACGCCAGTCGGAATATACCCTTCCGGTTTCGAGATTATTTTTTTATTTCCTTACGCTCTTTCGATGTAGGAACCGTTTCTGGTATCAATACGCAGAACTTCGTCAACTTCGATAAACATAGGAACCTGAACAACAGCACCTGTTTCCATAACTGCAGGTTTGTTACCGCCTGTTACAGTACCGCCTTTGATAACTGGTTCAGTTTCAACTACACGCAGTTCAACAGTGTTAGGCAGTTCTACTTCCATTACTTCGCCTTTGAAGTATGTTACAACGCATTCCATGTTTTCCAGCAGGAATTTTTCTGCGCCGCTCATCTGAACTTCGTTCAGCATTTCCTGGTCGAAGGTTGTGTTGTCCATGAATACATAAGATTCGCCATCGAAGTACAGATACTGCATCTGTCTGCGTTCCATGATAGCATCCTGGAATTTTTCACCTGGACGGAAAGTACGTTCAATAGAAGCACCTGTTTTCAGGTTTTTAATTTTTGTTCTTACGAACGCTGCACCTTTCCCTGGTTTTACGTGCTGGAAGTCCACGATTTTACATGGGTCGCCATCCAGTTCAATTGTTAAGCCTGTCTTGAAATCGCTTGTATCGATCATACAAAAATCCTCCTATAAAATAATCAGTTCTTTTGGTGAATGGGTTAAATTAATACAGCCATCCTTTTTCACGACAACCAGATCCTCTATTCTGACACCGCCCCAATTTGGCAGATAAAGGCCCGGTTCTACTGTAATAACAGTATTTTCCGGAATCACCTCGTCCGCTTTTGGAGAAAATCTAGGTTCTTCATGAATTTCAAGCCCTACGCTATGCCCGAGGCCATGCCCAAAAAAGGAACCATATCCCGCATCCTGAAACACATTCTGTGCCACTGCCTGAATTTCACTGCCGGTTACACCAGCTTTGATAGCCTGCAATGCATCTTCCTGTGCTTTTCTTACTAGATTATAAACTGTTTCTTGCTTTTCGTCAACTTTTCCCAGTGCAATTGTTCTTGTAATATCAGAACAATATCCCTGATATACGCAGCCGAAGTCCATGGTAATAAAATCGCCGATTTCAACTTTTTTATCCGTCGCTACCCCATGCGGCATAGAAGAACGTTTTCCCGATGCTACAATCGTTTCGAAGCTTACACCGGAAGCCCCCAGTCTCCGCATCTGGAATTCCAGTTCCATTGCAATTTCACGCTCAGTCATACCTGGTTTAATCATTGGCAGTACATGAGCCAGAGCCTGATCACTGATTTCCTCTGCGCGAGCTAAAAGTGCAATTTCCTCTTCATCTTTTACACGACGAATCTGGTCGACAAATCCTTTTAACGGCGTAATAGCTTTACGGCGCACCTGATTTGCCAGCAGCTCAAACTCATCTACGGTCATACGATCGCTTTCGATACCAAGTGTAATAACTTCCAGTTCCTCCATCAGCATACGCAGAGTCACTACCGGAGTGTGGTGCTGGAAGCGTACCAGCTTACAGCCTCTGGCCTGCTGCTGTGCCTGTTCAATATAACGAAAATCTGTCATCAGATACACGTTGCTCTGAGTGACCAGAACCCAGCCGAATGTACCGGTAAAGCCGGTTAAATACTGACGGTTTTCTTTACTGGTTACCAGAAACCCGTCCAGATCCAGCTCTTTCATTTTTGCCTGTATTTTTTCAATCCGTTTCCATCTCATTGTTTACTTCTCCATTTCCGCCACATACTGTAATGCAAGAAGATAGCTTTTGGCTCCGAATCCGCAAATCTGCCCCACACAAACCGGAGCAATCAGCGAATGATGCCGGAATTCTTCTCTGGCATGAATATTACTCAGATGAATTTCAACAGCCGGGAGCTCCACCGCTTCAATCGCATCACGAATCGCTACGCTGGTGTGGGTATATGCCGCTGCATTCAAAAGCAGATACTGATACTTCCCTTTTGCCTTCTGAATAGCTTCCACCAGTTCCCCTTCATAGTTTGTCTGCATAAAATCCATTTCGATTCCCAGTTCCACAGCTCGTTCACGCATCATGCCTTCAATATCAGCCAGCGTTGTAGTGCCGTAAATTTCCGGTTTTCTTGTTCCAAGGAGATTCAGGTTTGGTCCATTTAATACTAAAACACGCAATATACTCACCTCATCCATCATAATACCATATTATTCCTGTCTCATACAAGACGGAAATGCGATTATTTCACAGGTTTTCGTCTTTCTCTTTTATTTCCCACTGACAGAAATCTCAGAAATTCGTACAGTTGGAGCCCCCTGGCTTCCATAGAAAGTTAAATCGCTGCCAACACCGCTGATTTTCTGCAGCAGCTGCTGAAAATTGCCGGCAATCGTAATTCCACGAACCGGGCGGCTGAATCTGCCATGTTCAATTAAAATGCCTGATGCACCAAACGAAAAATCACCGGAAACCGGATTAGCTGTATGAGCACCCAGAATTTCTGTTACGTAAATGCCTTTCTCGACTGCGCCAATTAACTGCTCCGGACTCAGTTCTCCCGCTTCCAGATAATAGTTGCTGGTTCCAATATGAGGGGTTCCTTTATACGAGCCGCGCATCCCATTCCCTGTGGAAAGTGTTCCAGCTTTTTCAGCCGACAGGCAATCATACAGGTAATTTTTTAAGACCCCGTTTTCAAGAAGCACCGTACGCTGCGAAGCTGTTCCCTCGCCATCAAAGGAGCCAGAACCAAGC
>JAFOFM010000231.1 GCA_017387265.1 Peptococcaceae bacterium
GATGACGGCGGTAGAGAGCACGATCGGGCCAAAAGGACTGGATACCATGCTGGTGGATCAGTTCGGCAATGTCGTGATTACCAATGACGGTGTAACCATCCTGAACATGATGGAGGTCAACCACCCGGTGGCTCGGATGTTAATCCATTCGATTAACGCCCAGCAGGAGGAGGTTGGCGATGGCACTACCACAGCTGCGCTGATGGCGGGCGAAATGGTTGTTCATGGTCTGGAACAGGTGACAAAAGGCGTTCCGGTAGCTCAGGTATTAACCGGGCTGCGCTACGGTGTAAAGGAAGCCTGTCGTCTGATGGAAAAAGAAGCGGTACTGGTAGGAAGTCTGGATACCGGACAGTTATATAATATTGCTTATGTAGCCGGCAGAGAAGACACTTCCATTGCCAAGCTGATTATGGAGGGTGCTGCGCTAATCGGCCAGGAAAAACTGCTGGATACCGGTTTCCGGTTCTCGCAGAGAGTACAGGCAGTTGAAGGCGCAGACAGTGAAGTTGTAAATGGTGTGTTTGTGACTAAAGAACGACTGACACGTCAGATGCCGTTAAGTCTGGAAGGCAATTTAAAAATCATGGTGCTGGATGATGCACTGGAGCCTGAGGAACTGAACCACAGTGCTATGGCAACGGAAAGCGGATTTCAGCAGTATCTGATATTAAAAGAGCAGTTTAAAACCAATATACAGAAGTTAATCGAAACCGGCGTACAGGCTGTTTTTGTCGACCGGGGCGCTGATGATGCTGCAGTAGAGCTTCTGGAAGAAGCCGGAGTTCTGGTTGTGGCCCGTCTGCCGCATAAAGAACTGGTGGATCTGGCGGAACATTGCGGTGCAAAGCTGCTGAAACGCAGCAGTCTGCAGAAACCGGCAGAGGAACTGGAAAAATACTTTGGTTCTGCACAGAGCATTATCGGCAACGAAAAACTGCATCATATTAAAGTGCTGGGCGGAGGCGGAAAAGCTATGGCGACCATTCTGGTGGGTGCAACCACTGGAGAGGTGGTTGGCGAAAAAGAACGCATTGCAAAAGACGCGGCGGCCAGTGTGCAGTCTGCGTTACAGCGAGGGCTTGTATCCGGCGGCGGGGCTGCGGAACTGGCGGTGGCACGGCAGCTGGAACAGTCTAAAAACGCACTTTCCGGTATGGCAGTGTTTGGCGCTGATTGTGTGATTGCAGCTCTGAAAAAACCGTTTATGCACATTGTGGCAAATGCCGGTTTTAATCCTCTGGAAAAACTGGGGGATGTGCACAAAGCTCAGGAACTGCAGCAGAACAGTCATTTAAGCATAAACTGTGATACAGGCCGTATCGATGACATGTATATTGCAGGAGTGGTGGATCCGCTGTATGTGAAGCTGCACGGACTGAAAACAGCCGGTGAGGTGGCAGAAGCCATTCTGCGAATTAATATTATTGTGAAGAAAAAAGAATATCAGCAAACATAGAACGATATCATAGTAAATGAAGGAGTGTGACTCATCCCATGACAGAACAGGAAAAAGAAATCCTGGAAGAAGAAGTGACAGAGGATGTACAGGAAGAAACAGCAGAAGAGACAGCGGAAGTGCTGGATCCTGAAAAACTGGCTGCGGATCTGGCAGAATTAAACCAGCGTTTCCTGCGGACTGCTGCAGATTTTGAAAACTATAAACGCCGCACTGCACAGGAAAAAGAAGATCTGCTGAAATACAGCAATGCGAAACTGATGACCGAACTGTTACCAGTACTGGATAACTTCCAGCTGGCGCTGAAAAGCCCGGCAGAGAGCCAGGAAGCACAGAATGTAGTAAAAGGTGTAGAAATGATTTACCGCCAGATGCTGCAGACACTGGAACAGGCAGGCATGGCAAAAATCGAAGCGGTTGGCCAGCCGTTTAATCCAAATCTGCATGAAGCAATCATGCAGGTGGAAGATGATACAGTACCGGAAGATACCGTAGTAGAAGAACTGCGTGCCGGTTATATGTTAAAAGAACGGGTAATCCGTCCAAGTATGGTTAAAGTATCTAAATAATTATAGAAATCAAACATTGTGAAAAATTTTAGGAGGAAGATTTAAAATGGGAAAAGTAATCGGGATTGACTTAGGGACAACAAACTCTTGCGTAGCAGTAATGGAAGGCGGCGAACCAGTTGTAATTCCTAACAGTGAAGGGAATCGTACAACCGCGTCTGTACTGGGTATCTCCAAAGCAGGGGAACGTCTGGTAGGTCAGGTTGCAAAACGTCAGGCAATCACAAATCCAGATAACACAGTAAGTTCTATTAAACGTCACATGGGGACAGACTATAAAGTAACTGTAGCAGGTACTGCTTATACACCACAGGAAATTTCCGCTATGATTCTGCAGAAACTGAAAGCAGACGCAGAAGCATATCTGGGTGAAGGCGTATCCGAAGCTGTTATCACTGTACCAGCATACTTCACAGACAGCCAGCGTCAGGCAACTAAAGATGCTGGTAAAATTGCAGGCTTAAATGTACTGCGTATCATCAACGAACCAACCGCAGCTGCTCTGGCTTACGGTATGGATAAAGAAGACGACCAGACTGTATTAGTATTCGACCTGGGCGGCGGTACCTTCGACGTTTCCATTCTGGAACTGGGCGACGGTATTTTCGAAGTAAAAGCTACCAGCGGTAACAACCGTCTGGGTGGTGACGACTTCGACGAAAAAGTAATTGACTGGATGCTGGTAGAATTCAAAAAAGAAACCGGTATTGACTTATCCAGCGACAAAACTGCAATGCAGCGTTTAAAAGAAGCAGCAGAAAAAGCTAAAATCGAGCTGTCTACTGTAACAACATCCAACATCAACCTGCCATTCATCACTATGAATGAAAATGGTCCTCAGCACTTAGACTTAACACTGAGCAGAGCAAAATTCAACGAATTAACAGCTGATCTGGTAGAAAAAACAATGGGTCCAACCCGTCAGGCTCTGAAAGATGCTGGTTTATCCGCAAACGATATCCACAAAGTAATTCTGGTTGGCGGTTCCAGCCGTATTCCAGCTGTTCAGGATGCAATCAAAAATCTGCTGGGTAAAGAACCATTCAAAGGCATCAATCCAGACGAATGCGTTGCAATCGGTGCAGCAATTCAGGGTGGCGTATTAGCCGGTGAAGTAAAAGACGTTGTATTACTGGACGTAACACCACTGTCCTTAGGGATTGAAACACTGGGCGGCGTATTTACAAAAATCGTAGAACGCAACACCACCATTCCAGTATCCCGTCAGCAGGTATTTACCACAGCAGCTGACAACCAGACATCCACCGACATTCATGTACTGCAGGGTGAACGTGAAATGGCACAGTACAACAAAACTCTGGGCCGCTTCACACTGATGGATATTCCTCCAGCTCCACGCGGTATTCCACAGATCGAAGTTAAATTCGATATCGACGCAAACGGTATCGTAAACGTATCTGCAAAAGATCTGGGTACTGGTAAAGAACAGAGAATTACCATCAAATCCAGCAGCGGTCTGAGCGATGCAGAAATTGAACAGATGATCAAAGATGCTGAACTGAATGCAGAAGCAGATAAAAAACGTAAAGAAGAAGTAGATATCCGCAACAATGCAGACTCCATGGTATTCCAGGTAGAAAAAACTCTGAAAGACATGGGCGATAAAGTAGATGCTGCAGAAGTAGCAGATATCAACAAAGCAAAAGACGAACTGAAAGCAGCTCTGGAAGGCAATGACACTGCTGAAATCAAAGCAAAAACAGAAGCTCTGCAGGAAGTTCTGTACAAAATGACTGAAAAAATGTATGCAGCTGCACAGCAGGCACAGGGTGCACAGGGCGCTGATATGGGCGGCCAGGCACAGCCGGAAGATGGCGTATACGACGCAGAATACAAAGAAGTATAATTGCGTAACAACTAATTGCATAACAAAGAAGAATATGATCTTCTGCTAAGAAAAAGCGCAAGGGAACCGCTGTTTGTACGGCGGTTCCGGATGCGCTTTTCTGTGCAGAGGGAACGCGATAGAATAGGGGAGGACCAGTCGTGGCAAAGCGCGATTATTATGAGGTACTCGGCGTAGAAAAAAACGCCAGCGATGATGAACTGAAAAAAGCCTACCGGAAACTGGCCAGACAATATCATCCGGACGTAAATCCGGACAACAAAGAAGCAGAAGAAAAATTCAAAGAAATCAATGAAGCATACGAAACACTGTCGGATTCCTCCAAACGTGAACAGTATGACCGCTTTGGTCATGACGGCCCTGGCGGTTTTGGCGGCGGTGCAGGCGGTTTCGGTGGATTTGGCGGTCAGGATTTCGGCGGCATGAACGATATTTTTGATATGTTCTTTGGCGGCGGTTTCGGTGGCGGTCAGCAGCAGAAAGGGCCGCGCAAAGGCTCTGACCTGCGTTATGACTTAACCATTGATTTTGAAGAAGCGGTTTTTGGTACCGAAAAAACCATCACTCTGCCAAAATGGGAAAACTGCGGCACCTGTAACGGGTCTGGTGCAAAACCTGGCACAAGTCCTACTACCTGTACCCAGTGTAATGGTACCGGGCAGATTTTCACCGTGCAGCGTACACCGTTTGGTCAGATGCAGACTGCAAAAGTATGTCCGAGCTGCGGCGGTACCGGTCAGATGATCAAAGACCCTTGTCCGGAATGTAACGGGAAAGGGAAAAAACGGGTTAATAAAAAAATCGAAATCAAAGTACCGGCCGGCGTGGATGTGGGTTCCCGTCTGCGCATGAGCGGCGAAGGCGAGCCTGGTGAAATGGGCGGCCCGAACGGTGATTTATATATTTATATCAATGTACGCAGCCATCCGATTTTTGTTCGTGACGATGATGATATCTACATGGAACAGGAAATCAACATTGCACAGGCGGCATTAGGTGCTGATATTCAGGTGCAGACACTGGAAGGCAAAGTCACCCTTACAATTCCAGCCGGTGTACAGAGCGGTGCAAAATTCCGCATGAAAGGCAAAGGGGTTAAAAACATCAGAGGTTACGGCAAAGGTGACCAGTATGTAACCGTCAAAGTGGTGACTCCGAAAAATCTGACTGCACAGCAGAAAGATTTACTGCAGCAGTTATCGGCGACCTTTCAGAGTGTAGAGCCTGCGGATGCTGCCAAAGAAGGCGGCAAAAAAAAAGAGGAAAAAAGCGAAAAAAGTAAAGGCTTTTTCGGCAAAATGAAAGAAGCGGTTGAAGATTTATTTGATGAAGAATAATTTGTCAGACCGATGAGTAAAAAATCAGGTATATCCGATGATATGCCTGATTTTTTTTATGTGAGATTCGTTGCCTTCGCTGTCCTTGCAAAAAAGATACAGAAAAATCAAAAGAAAAAAAGCAAGGCTACTTTTATTTTAGCCAGAAAATTGCTATAATATATCTTTAGTAAAAATAGATGATTTCAAATTGAACGGTTATGATAAAGAATTCCGATGAAGGGAGTCTGCGGGAATATGAAAGTAGGGTTTGATGCGAAAAAGTATCTGGAGGAACAGTCCAAATACATTCTGGAACGTGTAAATCATTATGACAAACTGTATCTGGAATTCGGCGGAAAGCTTCTGGGTGATTACCATGCAAAGCGTGTACTGCCGGGTTTTGATGAAGATGCAAAAATTAAACTGCTGCACAAACTGAAAGATAAAGTAGAAATCATTATCTGTGTGTATGCAGGCGATATTGAACGAAACAAAATTCGCGGGGACTTCGGTATTACGTATGATATGGATGTTATGCGCCTGATTGACGATCTGCGCGCCTGGGAACTGGAAGTAAACAGTATTGTAATTACCCGCTATGATAATCAGCCGGCAGCACAGGTGTTTATCAATAAACTGGAACGCAGAGGCATCAAAGTATATAAACACCGGGCTACTAAAGGGTATCCGGTAGATGTAAATACCATTGTAAGCGAGGAAGGCTACGGTCAGAATCCATATATCGAAACAACAAAACCGATTGTAGTAGTAACCGCACCTGGTCCTGGCAGCGGCAAACTGGCTACCTGCTTAAGCCAGCTGTATCACGAAAATACACGTGGGAAAATAGCCGGTTATTCTAAATTTGAAACCTTCCCGGTATGGAATGTGCCTTTGAAACATCCGCTGAATATTGCCTATGAAGCGGCAACAGCCGATTTAAAAGACGTAAATATGATTGACTCGTTCCATATGGAC
>JAFOFM010000232.1 GCA_017387265.1 Peptococcaceae bacterium
ATACAAAAGAACGTGTGGAAGCGATTTTAAATGCGCTGGGGCAGGAGGAGACTTATGGTCTGGTTCTGCGTGCAAAAGGCATGCTGCCTGCCGAAGATAATACCTGGATTTATTTTGACTACGTACCGGAAGAAACTGAAATCCGTGACGGGAAGCCGGCCGTTACCGGTAAAATCTGTGTGATTGGTTCCGGATTAAAACAGGATGCCCTTGAGGCGCTGTTTAAAGCGTAAGGAGGCGTTATAATGACTATTCCTGTATATTTTATCAATGGACTTTTAGAGAGCGGCAAAACCGAATTTATCAACTATACCATCGAAGAGGATTTCTTTAAAATTGATGGCCGTACATTAATTATTGCCTGTGAGGAAGGCATCTCCGAATATGAGGACGAAGCGTTAGCCAACGGCAATGCCGTGCTGGAACAGCTTGAAGACGAAAGTGATTTCAACGTTGAAAATTTAAAAGCACTGGCGGAAACCCACAAACCGGAGCGTATTATTATCGAATACAACGGGATGTGGAATCCGAAAGATGTTGTGCTGCCTGATTCCTGGCACAAGGAGGAGCAGATTACGTTAATTGATGCCTCAACCTTTCCGGTGTATTATGCCAATATGAAGTCGCGCATTGCCGAAATGGCTCGCAATTCGGATGTGGTGGTATTTAACCGCTGCGATGATATTGAGGAACTGCCGAGCTATCGGCGCAGCATTCGTGCGGTGAACCAGTTTGGCGATATTATTTTTGAAAATGCCTACGGGGAAATCGATGATTTAGGCGATGAGGATTTACCATACGATTTAGAAAACGACACCATTGTGTTAAATGATGACAGCTACGCAGTGTGGTATTTGGATTCTATGGAGCGTGCCGAAAAATATCAGGGGAAAACAATCGAATTTACCGGTATGATTATGCACGGCGAGGAGTATCCGGAGCACTGGTTTATTCCAGGGCGTGTTGCTATGGTCTGCTGTGAAGAGGACGTTGCCTTTTTAGGCTATCCGTGCTATCTGGAAAACGGACACACCCTTACAGAACAGCAGTGGATGCATGTACGGGCAAAATTTGATATCAAAGAATGGTTTGAATACGAAGGCGAAGGTCCGGTATTGTATATCGAAAGCATGGAACCGGCCGAAGCCCCTGAAAAATTAGTGATTGACGTACGATAAAACTGTTGTCAGAACCATCAGGCAGGGGAATTCTGCCATTATAATTATCGAGGAGGTTTACGCTTATGAAGATGATGGAAGAAATGCTGAAATACAACGAGAAATTTGTAGCCGAAAAACAGTACGAAAAATATCATACCAGCAAATATCCGGACCGTAACGTGGCGATTGTATCCTGCATGGATACCCGCCTTACGGAGCTTCTGCCAGCGGCTCTAGGCATCAAAAACGGGGATGTCAAGCTGATTAAAAATGCCGGCGGTGTTGTTATGGTTCCCTTCGGAAGCGTTATGCGAAGCCTTCTGGTTGCGGTGTACGAGCTGGGTGTTAACGAGATTATGGTTATCGGCCATTATGACTGCGGGGTGCAGCATATGGACGGTGAACTGATGCTGAAACACATGAAAGAACGCGGCATTAGTGAGCAGAGTATCGAATTTTTAGATTATTGCGGCGTAAATGTAAAGGAATGGCTTACCGGCTTTTCCTGTGTGCAGGAAGCCGTGCGCAAAAGCGTAGAGCTGATTCGGGATCATCCGCTGATTCCGCATGATATCAGCATTGAAGGCTTTTTAATGGACCCGGCTACCGGGCGCATTGACCGGCTGGAATCGGTATCGGTGCTGCCGGTGAAGAAAGATGGCAGTGCTGAGTAACTCTGCGCGAATATAGAAGCAGAGGGCTAAATGCAGTAGAAATAGCATAAAAATAATAGACTGTGCTGTCGGAATGATCCGGCGGCACAGTTTTTTGTTATCCTTTGTTATCCGAAGTTTGAAAAATTCTGTTTTGCAGGAACGGAAAAGCCCACAAAATGCGGAAATTGTCGGTTGAGTTTTAAAAAAATATTCAGTATAATTACATAGATATGGTCAAAAGACCGTTTTGATATTTATGATTTGGGGTGCAAGTATGTATAAAATCGGGATTGACGTAGGCTCAACCACTATCAAATGTGTTGTGCTGGACGAAAAACATAATATCGTATACAAATCGTATCATCGCCACCGCGCTATGATTAAAGAAAAAGTCAACGAGCTGGTAAGTTTAATCAGCCGTGATATTTTAAAAGGCGAAAAGGCGCATCTGGCTCTGACCGGGTCGGCTTCGTTAGGTGTGGCAGAACGATTTGAAATTCCGTTTGTACAGGAAGTGGTTGCCACCCAGATTGCCGTGGAAGAATATCCGGAAACCATCGACGTGGTTATCGAATTAGGCGGCGAGGATGCGAAAATTCTGTTTTTAACAAACGGGGTTGAAGTTCGTATGAATGGTACCTGTGCAGGCGGTACCGGCGCCTTTATTGACCAGATGGCGGTTTTACTGGATGTTCCGGTTGAGGAAATGGATAAACTGGCTTTACAGGCTGATCGTATTTATCCGATTGCCTCCCGCTGCGGTGTATTTGCGAAAACCGACGTGCAGCCTCTGTTAAACCAGGGGGCTCGCAAAGAAGATGTGGCGGCAAGTATTTTCCATGCCGTTGTAAACCAGACCATTGGCGGTCTGGCACAGGGTCGTGAACTGAAAGGGAAAATGATGTTCCTGGGCGGTCCGCTGACCTTCTTAAAAGGGCTGCAGAAAAGCTTTATTGATGTATTAAAACTGGACAGCAATACCGGTGTATTCCCGGAAAATGCCCAGTATTATGTAGCATACGGGGCTGCGCTTTATGCAGGCAGTGAATCCCCTGTGGATTTTGCTGCACTGGAAGGCGATATGCAGAACGTAGGTGAAATCAAACAGTACGAAGGCGGTCTGCCTCCTCTGTTTGCAAATGAAACCGAATACAATGCCTTTAAAGAACGCCATGCAAAAGCGGTCATTCCGGAAGGCAGTTTAGAAGGTTATACAAAACCGGTAACCATCGGTATTGATGCCGGGTCTACCACTGTAAAAATTGTAGTAATCGGTGAACAGGACGAAATCCTGTACCAGAAATATATGCTGAGCAACGGCAAACCGGTAGAATTAGTGCGGGAAGCTCTGCAGGAAATCTACCGGATTAATCCGCAGCTGAATATCATCGGCAGTGCGGCTACCGGTTACGGTGAAGAGTTAGTGAAAAACGCATTCTCGCTGGATGACGGTCTGGTAGAAACCGTTGCACATTTAACCGCTGCCCAGAAAATGATGCCGAATGTAGATTTTATCATCGACATCGGCGGGCAGGACATGAAATGCTTTAAAATCCGTAATAAAGTAATCGATACCATTTTCCTGAACGAGGCATGTTCCTCCGGGTGCGGTTCCTTTATTTCCACCTTTGCGACAGCACTGGGCTATTCGGTAAAAGATTTTGCCGCGCTTGGGCTGTATTCCAAACATCCGGTGGATTTAGGCTCCCGCTGTACCGTATTTATGAACTCCTCGGTAAAACAGGCACAGAAGGAAGGCGCAGAGGTTGAGGATATCTCTGCAGGGCTGTCTATCAGTGTTGTAAAAAATGCGCTGTATAAAGTAATTCGTGCCACTTCGGCGGAAAGCCTGGGCCGGCATATTATTGTACAGGGCGGTACCTTCCTGAACGATGCGATTTTACGCGCTTTTGAACAGGAAGTAGGCGTAGAGGTTATCCGTCCGAATATTGCAGGGCTGATGGGCGCTTACGGTGCGGCTTTATACGCGCGCAGTCTGAACCTGGGCAAATCCAGTGTTCTGGATGCGGCAGGGCTGGATAATTTCAGCCACGAAACCACAGAACGGGTATGCCAGCTGTGCGGGAACCACTGTAAATTAACAGTAAACCGCTTTAACAATGGTCGTGAGCTGATTGCAGGCAACCGCTGCGAACGTCCGATTAAAAGTCAGGACAAAAACTTTATCAATATTCAGTACAATGCCTACCGCTATAAACGGGATTACATCTTAAAACGCAAGGCGGAAAAAGGCAAACGAGGCCGTATCGGTCTGCCGATGGGCCTGAATATGTACGAAAACTATCACTTCTGGCATCCGATTTTAACAAAACTGGGCTATGAAGTGGTACGTGCACCATTCGGAAGCCGTGATCTGTTCCTGGAAGGGCAGGCTACCATTCCGTCGGATACCGTATGCTATCCGGCAAAAATGATGCACGGCAGCGTGACACATCTGATTGAAAAACAGGGTGTAAACCGGATTTTCTATCCTTGTCTGCCATACAACTTTGATGAAAAAATCAGTGACAATCACTATAACTGCCCGGTTGTTGCCTACTATCCGGAAGTGCTGGATGCAAACATGTCCATTCTGCAGAATGTGCGCTTCACCAAGGATTATCTTGGTCCGCACAACGAAAAACATTTCGTGAAACGTCTGCAGCAGACTTTAAAACAGGATAAAATTCCTCTGAAAGAAGTAAAAGAAGCGGCAGCCTATGGCTACCAGCAGCAGGAGGAATATTTAAAAGATTTAAAACGCTACGGCAAAGAGGCAATTGCTTTTGCAAGAGCACATAATCTGCCGATTATTGTGTTAGCCGGCCGTCCATATCATGTGGATCCGGAAATCAACCACGGCATTGACCAGCTGATTACCAGCTACGGTGCGGTTGTTATCTCCGAGGACTGCCTGCCTCTGGCAAAAAACAAATTCCATACCAATGTATTAAACCAGTGGACCTACCACGCGCGTTTATACAGCGCAGCGCATTATGTATGCCAGCAGCCGGATATGTATCTGGTTCAGCTTGTATCCTTCGGCTGTGGTCTGGATGCGGTTACCACCGACGAAGTGCGTGATATTTTAGAAAAACACGATAATTTATATACACAGATTAAAATTGACGAAATCAACAATCTGGGTGCGGTAAAAATCCGTCTGCGCAGTTTATTTGCTGCCATCAACCAGAAAAACAGAGCGAAGGGGTGATAGAAGCATGGCAAAACTGGAATACGATAAAAATGGTCGCTTAATGTTCACCGAAGAGATGAAGAAGGAATATACCCTTCTGATTCCGCAGATGCTGCCGATTCATTTCTCCATGCTGAAATCCATCCTGCAGAAGGAAGGCTACAAAGTTGAAGTTCTGGAAACTCAGAACAGCAATATTATTCAGATGGGCTTAAAATACTGCCATAATGATATCTGTTATCCGGCACAGCTCACCATCGGGCAATTGATGGATGCACTGCAGAGCGGCAAATACGATATCAACAAGGTAGCAGTGGTATTAACACAGACCGGGGGCGGATGCCGTGCATCCAACTATATCAGTCTTCTGCGCAAGGCGCTCGACAGAGCCGGCCTTGGCTTTGTACCTGCGGTTTCTGTAAACTTTAGCGGCCTTGAGGAAAACCCTGGCTTTAAAATCACCAAAGGCATGGTGTACGAAATGGCCAATGCCATCATTTACGGCGATTTATTAATGGCGCTGCATAATCAGACTCTGCCGTACGAAAAAGAACCAGGTGCCTCCCAGCGTCTGGTAGACCATTTTGTAAATATGCTGAACGACGATTTTTCCAAAGGCGAGAGCATGGGGCCAAAAGCAATCCGCAAAAAAATGGACGAAATCGTTACAGCGTTTACCAAAGTACCGGTGCATGAAAAAAACAAAGTGCGTGTTGGCATCGTAGGTGAGATTTACGTAAAATTCGCACCGTTAGGCAATAACAATCTGGAGGCGTTTTTATTAAAAGAAAATGCCGAGCCGGTTGTGCCGGGTTTATTAGACTTCCTGCTGTATACCATTGATACCGGGATTGAAGACTATACCCGCTATGGCGGTAAAGTTGTGAAACCAATCGTTACAAAAGTGCTGATGAAAGTATTTACCGGCATTCAGAACGATATGATTAAAGCAATCGAAAAACCGGGCTGCTTCCATGCGCCATCCAGCTTTAAACGCACCAAGGAATTAGGCGGCAAAGTAATCGACCATGGTGTAAAAATGGGCGAAGGCTGGCTGTTAACCGGTGAAATGATGGCATTAATCGATGAAGGCGTAAACAACATTGTATGTACCCAGCCATTCGGCTGTCTGCCAAACCATGTATGCGGCCGCGGTATGATGCGCCGTATCAAAACCCTGCATCCCGATGCAAACATTGTAGCCATTGACTACGATGCGGGTGCAACCAAGGTTAACCAGGAAAATCGCCTGAAATTAATGCTGGCTACTGCAAGAAAACTGCAGAACAGTTAAGACTTGCTCTTTTTCCGTGTAACGTCGTTGTTTTCAAATTTTCTCGCCTTGCGTACCTTATGTACGCGTCGCTCAAAAATTTGAAAGCCGCCTGGTTACACGAAAAAATTTCTGCGTCTTGGGTACAGGGCGTTCGTAGTATAAATAATATGGCTTTTCAATCCCTCGCTTCGGCGGGGGATTTTTTATGTTCTTGAATTCCCGGCTCAACTATTGTATATTGATACTGATTGCGGGGTGATTTTTTGGAAAACAGATTGAAACTGGAAACCACATCGATGTCTTTGCACATTATGGCAATGGCGTTTATGCTGTGTGACCATTTATGGGGTACCATTGTACCGGGAAATGACTGGTTAACCTGCATCGGGCGTATTTCGTTCCCGATTTTTGCGTTTCTGATTGTAGAGGGGTATTTTCATACCAGTAATCTTAAAAAATATGTAAAGCGGCTGCTGCTGTTTGCCGTGTTATCGGAAATTCCGTTTAATCTGGCAATGGGAAGCAGCGTCTTTTTTCCGATTCATCAGAATGTTCTGTGGAGTTTTCTGATTTCCATCGGGCTGATTCATTTAAACGAAAAAGCGCGAAAAACCGGAAAACTGTGGATCCGGATTGCCACAGGCTGCGGAACCGTTCTTTTTGGCTATCTGATCGGGATTCTCACCATGGTGGATTTTTACCATGCGGGAATTTTAACCGTTCTTGCTTTTTATTTTTTCCGGAACCGGAAATGGTGGGGCTATATCGGGCAGCTTGTGTGCCTGTGGTATATTAACACAGAGATTCTGGGCGGTTTTGG
>JAFOFM010000233.1 GCA_017387265.1 Peptococcaceae bacterium
AAAACTGCAATTAACAGGCCAACGATAAAGAAAAACAGCACCATGCCCAGTACTACAGCCAGCGCGCGCTGCATTTTCGCATGTTTAATATACCGCTTTAATATTTTTTCAAAATACTTTACAGGACTGTCCAGCAGAAAGGCCAGCACAAAGCCATATATAAAAGGCCGTAAAATCCCCATGACAGTACGCACAAAACCGCTGATTTCATCTATATTCAGCAATGCAAAGTAAAAAGAAATCCCTGTAAGTACTACCAGCACATTCACCAGTAAACGACTGCGGGTTTCTTTTGTTAACTCAAACCTCATAGAAAACCTCCTTTTTCAGCTGTTCTCTTTTATTGCTCTTATCTCTCTTAATATTTATATAGTTGTTATTCTTTATCTGTTTTCTGCACAGTTTTCTGTCAATCCTGCTGAAAATCTATAATACATTTCAGAATCGCTTCTCCGTACTGTTCAATTCGTCGTTCTCCCATACCAGTAACCTGTTCCAGCGCCACAACACTTACCGGCTGTTTTCTGGCCAGTTCCAGCAGCGTTTCATCGCTCATAACACGATAGGATGGAACCCCCTCGTCAATTGCCAGCATAAGTCTTAAACTGCGAAGCTCATTTAATAAATCCTCTTCCATCTGCTGCAGTTCTGGTTTACCCAGTCGCACTTCACAGCAATTACTGCACCCCTGACATGTATCTTTCGCCGTTTCACCAAAATACTGCAGAATATACTGCCTCAAACACTGCCTGGTATCCGCATAATGAACCATAGCATCCAGTTTTTGCAGTTCTACCTGAAGCCGTTCCTCTGATTTGCTGCTCTGTTCTAACAGATAACGGTTAATATGCACATCGGAATACGAAAAAAACAATACACAGAGACTTGGCAGACCATCACGGCCTGCACGCCCGATTTCCTGATAATACGATTCAATATTCTTCGGCAGGTTGTAATGCACCACATAGCGCACATCCGGTTTATTAATACCCATACCGAAGGCATTGGTAGCCACAATGATATCTACCTGTTCGTAAATAAACTTCTCCTGATTCTCATTGCGCTCCCAGTCTTCCATACCTCCATGATAACGCAGGGCAGGAATCCCGGCCCGTCGCAGCATATCCCAGACTTTATCAACCTCTTTGCGCGTATTGCAGTAAATAATACCGGACTGTCCCCGATGATTTTTTACAAACTCCAGCAGTTTTTCCTTGCGGCCGCCATCGCGCTCCACCGCCAGAATCAGATTTGAGCGATTAAAGCTGGCACGGTAAATATTAGGCCGTACCAGTTCCAGTCTGCGAATAATATCCTCACGGGTTTCCCGGGTGGCGGTAGCGGTAAATGCAGCCACTACAGGCCTTTTAGGCAGGCTCTTTACAAACTGACTGATTGCATGATAGCTTGGTCGAAAATCATGCCCCCACTGCGACACACAATGGGCCTCATCCACTGCTACAAGACCGATATTCTGCCGGCGAAGCAGTGATAAAAAATCTCCGGAACGAAGACGCTCCGGAGCAACATACAAAATCTGAATCCGATTTTCCTGAATTTCGATGCGCAGCTCCTGATACTGTTCTTCATCAAGCATGCTGTTCATACAGGCAGCCCGAATCTCTAAACGCACCAGCTGGTCAACCTGATCTTTCATCAGTGATATCAGAGGCGAAATCACAAGTGTTAAACCATCCAGCATCAGCGCAGGAATCTGATAGCACAGCGATTTTCCTCCGCCGGTCGGCATTACCACAAAGGTATCCTGCCCATTTAGAATTGACTCGATAGCTTTCTGCTGAATCGGCTTAAAAGCATGATAGCCATAATACTTCTTCAGCAGTTCCCCTGCCTCTTCCAGTCTACTCATGCCGGCCTGCTTCTTCCTGAGCCATGCGGTCCAGTTCATCCTGGGATACAAATTCCTGACCTAACACATCAGCAATCTGTTTTTTAACCCGGTCAGCCAGCTCTTTTGTATCGGCTGCCTTTACTTCATCGGCCGGAATCGGCGGTAAAAATGTAACCGTTACATCTGCTTTATGAATCAGATAGCTGTCGCGTTTCATAACATCCATCGCCCCGTCGATCGCTACCGGTACAATTGTGGCATTGCCTTTCTGAGCTGCTTTCAGGCTGCCTGCCTTAAATTCCAGCAGTTTGCCGTCTCTGCTGCGGGTTCCTTCTGGATACAGCACCATACAATGCCCCTGCTGAAGCAGTTTTGCTGCCTGAATAATAGCTGTTAACGCTTTGCGCGCATCACCGCGGGCAATCAGCACTGCTTTCAGTTCGGTTACCCAGTCACGGAAAAAAGGAATTTTTCCTAAATCATCTTTCGCAATAAAACCAGTCGGACGATCCAACACCGATACAATTGCCGGCACATCCATAAAGCTCTGGTGGTTGGATACATATAATACCGCGCCCTCTGCCGGAATATTCTCTTTTCCGACAACTTTCATGTTAGCGCCGCTCAGCTTCATGATGCGAGCTGCTGCTTTTCTTGCACGGTCATGAATTTTCTGCTGTACAACATCGGCACCCAGCACATCCTCCTGGCTGCGCACTTTCTGATAATATCCGGCATTGTGAATCACTACTGCAATCACATAAATATATACGATAAGTGTTCGAATCAGTGTCATGCTATTCTCTCCTTTAAACTCATACTGCGTTCTATTTTAGCATTTTCCATGTCGGTTGACAACTATCTTCCACTGTTCCTGCCTGAAAGCCTCGATTTTATGTTTCCGAAGCGATTAACAGCGCTCTGCACGGCGAACCGTCCGCACCGGATAAATTCAGCGGCGCTGCATTTAAAAAATAAACACCTTCAGAAACCTCGGCCAGATGAATCCCTTCCAGTAAGATAACATTAGCAGACAAAAGCATAAGATGCACTTCCATCGGCGCATCTTCCGGCCCGACAGTCTGAGATTCATTTCCAAGAAGCAGGATTTCTGCTGATGCAAAAATTTTGGCAGCCTCCAGAGAAACTTCGGCATCGCCTTTAATCAGGATTCTCTTTGCCGCTTCCGGATTCTGTTTTTCTGCTTTTTTAATAATTTCTGCCGCATCATTGCCGGAAACAATCCCATGGTGTTCTGCCACGTACGCCATACCCACAAATGCCTCTAAGCCTATAGCATCTACCGTTTTTCCATCCTTCAGAAAATGAAATGGTGCATCGATATGGGTACCATTATGGGCGCACATGCTGAATGCCGTCAGATTATACAGGTCACCGTTTTCCATAATACTAAGCATCTCTTTTTCTGGTGCCGGATCACCGGGATATACCTGCCCGCTGAAAACTTCCTGGGAAATATCATAGATTTTCATTGCGTATTCTCCCCTGTAAATTCATCATTTAAAAATTCATCATTTAAAAATTCACTATTTAAAATTTATTATTTGTCAGTTTGTTTTATTTCCTGCATTTTATCTTATCACATCTGACTATTCGCAGCAATGTTTTGAAAAAGTCACCAGAAACGGTTTTTGAATCGTCTTACAAGTAAAAGCTCTCATTTCCCGAGAAACCTTGCTCTGAGGAATCATTCTATGTTAAAATGGAAATAATATGAACCGATTTCATTTGAATGAATCTAAAACCAGTATTAAACTATTTAACGACCGAAAGGATGAAATGTTATGGATCCAAGAATAAAAGAACTGGCTCACAATTTAATTAACTACTCCTGCTCACTGCAGCCGAAAGAAAAAGTAATGATTCATGTATTTGGCACTTCTGCTTATCCGCTGGCAAAACAGCTGGTAAAAGAAGCTTATGCTGCCGGCGCATACCCTTATGTACAGCTGGAAGATTACACAGTCAACCGCGAACTGATGCTGGGTGCAACAGAAGAACAGCTTCAGCTGAAAGCCGATCTGGATATGGCACAGATGAAACAGATGGACGCTTATATCGGTATTCGTGCATCGGATAATATTGCGGAACTTTCTGATGTTCCACAGGAACAGCTGCAGTTAAATACCGCCATGAACAACGATATCTTGAATGAACGCGTTAACAATACCAAATGGGTTGTACTGCGCTATCCGAATAACTCCATGGCCCAGCTGGCAAATACCAGTCTGGAAGACTTTGAAGATTTTTATTTTAACGTATGCAACCTGGACTATGCAAAAATGTCCAGAGCAATGGATTCTCTGGTTGACTTAATGAATCGTACTGATAAAGTACGCATCACCGGGGAAGGAACCGACCTGACATTCTCGATTAAAGATATTCCTGCCATCAAATGTGACGGCAAATGCAATATTCCAGACGGTGAAGTTTATACTGCACCGGTACGCGATTCCGTAAACGGCACCATTACCTATAACACCCCATCGGTATTCCAGGGCTTCACCTACGAAAACATTCAGTTCACCTTTAAAGACGGTAAAATCATTGAAGCAACTGCCAATAATACAGAAAAAATCAATGCTGTACTGGAT
>JAFOFM010000234.1 GCA_017387265.1 Peptococcaceae bacterium
CTACAGTCAGCTCTTTAAAATGGAACAGAGATGCTGCTAATGCTGCATCGGCTCCGGTTTTTTCAAACACTTCAGAAAAATGATCCAGATTTCCGCAGCCGCCGGAAGCAATTACCGGAATATTTACCGCTTTGCTGATGGCATCGGTTAACTCTAAATCAAATCCCTGCTTACAGCCGTCAGTATCCATAGAGGTAAGCAGAATTTCGCCTGCACCGCGGCGTTCACATTCTTTTGCCCATTCAATAGCATCCATCTGCATATCAATACGGCCGCCATTCACTACTACAGTAAAACCGCCCTCTGCTTTGCGCCGTGCGTCAATAGCTACTACCACACACTGGCTGCCGAATTTATCAGCCGCTTCACTGATTAACTGCGGATTGCGTACCGCCGCCGAGTTAACTGAAATTTTATCGGCACCAGCCCGTAATAACTCACGGAAATCATCTACAGTACGAATACCGCCGCCTACGGTTAAAGGCACAAATACATTTTTTGCGGTATTGCGAACCACGTCAATCATGGTGCTGCGACCTTCGTGAGTAGCAGTAATGTCTAAAAAGGTGATTTCATCGGCACCCTGGCGGTCGTACTCAATGGCACACTGTACCGGATCACCAACCTCTTTAATACCTACAAAGTTTACCCCTTTTACGACTTTGCCATCACGCACATCCAGACATGGAATAATACGTTTTGCTAACATGTCTGTGCACCTGCTTTCGCTACAGCCTCAGCCAGATTCAGACTTCCGCTGTAAATGGATTTTCCGCAGATTACTCCGTATAAATTCAGCTGTTTACACAGTTCAATATCCGCAATGGATTTTACCCCGCCGCTGGCAATAATACCGCAGCTTACAGCACGGTTGATTGCATCCAGCTGCTCACCATTCACGCCGGAAAGCATACCGTCTTTGGAGATATCAGTATAAATAATCGTCTGTACACCAACAGCTTCCATCATCTTTGCCATTTCAATATAATGCACGTTACTGGTATCCAGCCAGCCTTCGGTTGCTACCATTTCATTTTTTGCATCAATGCCTACCGCAATGCGTCCGCCAAAATGATTCACTGCATCTTTTACCAGAGCCGGATTTTTTACCGCAACCGAGCCTAAAATTACGCGCTCGATACCTTTATTCAGATAATATTCAATGGTATCCATATTGCGGATACCGCCGCCCAGTTCTACTTTTAAACCGGACTCTGCCGCCACTTTGCAGAAAATATCCGCATTTACCGGTTTTGCATCTTTCGCTCCGTCTAAATCCACCATGTGAATCCATGCAGCACCAGCCTGTTTAAAACTGGCCGCTGTATCATAAGGGCTTGCCGCTACCTGCTCTGCTGTATCAAATTCGCCTTTACGCAGACGTACACATTTGCCGTCTTTAATATCAATTGCCGGTAAGATAATCATTTTGTCACCAACTTTGCAAAATTTTTAAGAATCTGCATTCCAACCTGTCCGCTTTTTTCCGGATGGAACTGAGCACCGTATACATTATTGCGGAATACCAGCCCCGGAATTTTTTCATTGTAAGTGGCATAGCAGCTGATGTAATCATCGCTGGTTTCTGCCCGATAGGAATGTACAAAATACACATAGTCACCGTCATTTACATCACTGCTTAATGCACAGTCATGCAGCACAGTCAAGTCATTCCAGCCCATGTGCGGAATCTTTAATCCGCCGCCATCAATCAGCTGTACACAGCCAGGAATCAGGCCCAGACCTTCACTTTCACCGAATTCATAGCCTTTCTCAAACAGCATCTGCATGCCGAGACAAATCCCCAGTAACGGTTTGCCCGCTGCTGCCTGCTCTTTGATAGCTTCTGTAAAGCCGCTTTTATTCAGCATAGTCATAGCATCGCGGAATGCACCTACACCCGGAAGAATAATGCCATCCGCTTCTTTCAAATCTGCTGGATCAGCTGTAATTTTATTTTCAATCTGCAGGTAGTCCAGCGCATTTTTTACACTGAACAGATTTCCTGCACCATAGTCAACAATATGAATCATAATTACACCTCATTAGGCTAATACGCCTTTCGACGACAGTACACTGCCTTCCCGCAGTTTTACCGCCTGCTGCAGAGCATGTGCCACTGCTTTGAAAATTGCCTCGATTTTATGATGATCATTATTTCCGTATTCCAGACGAATATGCAGGGTTATGCCGCTATTCATTGCAAAGGCACGGAAAAATTCCTCGGTCAGGCAGCAGTCGAAAGCACCAACACTCTGACTGGTAAACGCTGCATCGAAATGCAGGAATGCTCTGCCGCTGATATCCAGCGCGCAAAATGCCAGAGCTTCATCCATCGGCACATAGAAACTGCCAAAGCGTTCAATCTGTTTTTTATCGATTACCTGGGCAAATGCCTGGCCAAGCACAATACCTGCATCTTCCACACTATGATGACCATCCACTTCCAGATCACCCTTCATCGAAAGATCGATATCAAAACCGCCATGTACCGCAAAAGCATGCAGCATATGGTCAAAAAAACCGATACCGCTGGTACCGTTAAACTGACCGGAACCGTCAACATTCAGCTTCAGCTGAATCTGCGTTTCTTTTGTTTCCCGTTTTATTTCGGTTACGCGCATACTCATGCTCCTTTCAGGCAGTCACGCAATGCATTCAGGAATGCATCGTTTTCCTCATCGCTGCCGGCACACACACGCAGATAGTTGCCCATCAGACGGATTGCAATGCCTTTTTCCAGCAGTGCATTATAAATGTCTGCGGCATTTTCCACTTCCATATATACGAAGTTGGATCGAGTATTCTGAATAGACTTGATTTTTGGTTCACTGCCCGCCATAGCCTGCAGCATGCCAAACAGATAATCTCTGGATTCTTTAATCAGCAGAATACATTCATCGATATAGGCAGGGTGATCTAAAATAATACTGCCTACTACCTGCGACATTGTATTCACATTATACGGTGATTTTGCCGCTTTCAGTGCATTGATGATAGTCTGATTGGAAACCGCAAAACCCAGTCTTGCTGCAGCCAGGCCAAAAGCTTTCGATAAGGTTTTCAGCACCATCAGGTTCGGATAATTCTCCACTTCGTCCAGTACCGATCCGTAGCCGAATTCCATGTAGGCTTCGTCTACAACCACCAGTACGTCTTCCAGTTCACGTACAATTTTCAGCACATCTTCTCTGGATTCAATCAGCGAGGATGGATTGCATGGATTGGAGAAAATCAGCATCTGAATCTGTTTTTCTTTTGCTTCAGCAATTAATGCATCCACACCAATCTGCAGATCTTCACCTTTTTCAAATACCTCTACCTGCATCCCTGCCATCTCGCCATAAATTTTATACATCCCGAAATCCGGTTTTACCACCATCAGTTTATCGCCGGCATTGGCAAAACAGGTTGTCAGTAAAAACAGCAGTTCATCAGAACCATTCGCTGCTACCACAAGATTGGCAGGAACATCAAATACGTTACTGAATTTCTGACATAAGTCAACCGCATATGGATCCGGATAACGATTAAAGGCAATGCGTGGAATCATAACACTGATTTCGTGACGAATTTCATCCGGCAGATTAATAAAGCTTTCATTAGCATCTAAACGTACATCATAACTGCCGGTAATCGGCTGATACGGAACAATCGTTTTTAATTTGTCCGGTAACTGATACGCCATAATTATTCGGCCTCACTTTCAAAACGAACTTTAATTGAGTTGGCATGTGCAGTAAGCTGTTCCCGTTCTGCGATGCAGACGATATCATCATGAGCAGCTCGCAGTGCCTCCTCCGTATAATAAATGTAACTGGATTTTTTAATAAAGCTGTCTACACCCAGAGGGGAGAAGAATCGCGCTGTTCCGCTGGTCGGCAGCACATGGTTTGGACCTGCATAATAATCGCCCAATGGTTCCGGCGCATACTGACCTAAAAATACCGACCCGGCATTGTCCAGACGCCCCAGATATGCCATCGGATTATCCATCATCACTTCCAGATGTTCCGGTGCCAGTTCGTTTGCCAGATCCACCATTTCATCCACACTGCGGCATACAATCATAGCACCATAATCCCGCAGCGATTTTTCGATAATCTCTTTACGGGATAAGCCTGCCATCTGCCGTTCCAGTTCTTCTAATGTTTTTTCTGCAACGGTTCTATCGGTAGTTAACAGAATAGACGATGCCAGCACATCGTGCTCAGCCTGACTCATTAAGTCTGCCGCCAGGAATTTCGGATTGGCGGTGCTATCTGCCATCACCAGAATTTCACTCGGCCCTGCAATCATATCGATATCTACTACACCGTACAGAATCCGTTTTGCTGTTGCAACAAAAATATTCCCCGGCCCTACGATTTTGTCCACTTTTGGAATCGTTTCTGTACCGTAAGCAAGCGCGCCCACTGCCTGGGCCCCACCCATCAGGAAAATACGGTCCACACCGGCTAATGCCGCTGCAACTAAAATATCCGGGTTAGCAGTACCGTCTTTTAATGGCGGTGTTACCATAATAACTTCATCAACGCCTGCAATTTTAGCCGGCACAGCATTCATCAGCACTGACGATGGATATGCTGCAGTACCGCCCGGTACATACAGCCCTACCCGTTTTAAACCGCGAATCCGCTGACCCATCATAACACCATTGGATTTCGCGTCAATAAAACTCTGCTGTTTCTGACGGCTATGAAACTCACGGATATTTTCCATGGCATTACGCAGTGCCTCCACAAAACGAGGATCTGCTTTTGCTACAGCCTCTTCCATCTGAGCACGAGTCACTTCCATCTGTTCTGGACAGCGGCCATCGAATTTCATGGTATATTCCCGAACTGCTTCGTCACCTCTGGCTTTTACGTTATCCAGAATTTCTGTAACAGAAGCGGTTACTTTTTTATCCGTTTCCCCGCTGCGCTGACGCAGACTATTCAGCAGCTCTTTTTCTGCAACTCCATCTGCAATTGTAATAGCAATCATGCCTGAACAGCCCCTTTCTCCTGCGCAGCTTTTGCTTTTTTCTGCGCTTCCCGTTCCTGTACATAGGACTCCACCTGTGTAATCAGTTCGTTAATTTCAGTTTTACGCAGCTTCATGCTGGCAATGTTTACAATCATACGGGCACTGACCTGACATACTTCTTCAGCTACAACCAGCCCGTTTTCTTTTAATGTGGTACCGGTTTCTACAATATCCACAATGGCATCCGATAAACCTAAAATTGGCGCCAGTTCCACCGAACCCTCGATTTTTACAATATCCACATCCATATTTTTCTTTTCGAAATAATTGCGGGTTACATTCACATATTTACTGGCAATACAACGTGTGTGATACCCGGCATAAAAATCAGCACCAGCCGGCACCGCCAGCGCAAACCGGCAGCGGCCAAAGCCTAAATCAGCCACTTCATAGAAGGTGCCGCCATTTTCCATAATGGTATCTTTCCCGACTACCCCC
>JAFOFM010000019.1 GCA_017387265.1 Peptococcaceae bacterium
ATTATCCGTCAGAGCGAGTTTTTTATTTATAGTGAACGTGACCGTGAAGCCATCGAACGCTGTCAGGCACTGAATTATCGTTTTCCGGAAGTTACTACATGGATTCGTCCGCTTCCAAATGATATTGCTCTGGCGGCAAGTATGGGTATTAAAGAAACCGGCGTGCTGATGAGCTGTTCTGACTATCATATTTTCGGCAAATTAAATAAAAACCGTAAAGAAGTATTTAATATGTACTTAGAGGCAGCAGCTAATATTATGGAAAAAGGGATTCGTCCACGCTGCCATCTGGAAGATATCACCCGTGCGGATGTATTTGATTTCGTAATTCCGCTGATTAAAGCCCTGGATGAAATGGGGAAAGATGCCGGAATGCCGATTAAATTCCGTTTGTGTGATACATTAGGTGTCGGGAAACCATTCAGCCGTGTGGCAATTCCTCGTGGGGTTCCTGGTCTGGTGCATCATGTAAAAGAAGAAACCGGTGTTCATGCAACCCAGCTGGAATGGCATGGTCATAACGACTACTATTATGCAGTAGCAAACTCTTCTGCAGCATGGCTGCATGGCTTATCCAGTATCAGTACCACACTGTTAGGGATTGGGGAGCGTACCGGGAATACACCATTAGAAGCAATGCTGGTAGAATATACCCAGCTGAAACAGCCGAAAAACCCATTGAACTTCCATGCTTTAACAGAAATTGCCCGCTATTTTGAACGCGAATTCCGTTATTCGGTTCCACCAAAAACACCTTTCGTGGGTGAAGATTTCAATGCGACAAAAGCAGGGATTCATGCGGATGGTCTGCTGAAACATGAAGACATTTATAACTCTGTCGATACACTGAAAGTACTGAATCGTCCAATTCGTATCGCAATCAACCAGTTCTCCGGGAATGCAGGGATTGCGGCATGGATTAATGCCGAATACGGTTTCCTTGGCGATGAAAAAATCACTAAAAAAGATCCGCTGGTTCATAAAATCAAAGCGTGGATTGACCATCAGTACGACAGCGGCCGTAACACTGCTATTACTGACTGTGAAATGCATTTCCTGGTTGGTAAATTTATCGTAAGTGTACGAACCGGCAAAGATGAAGATTTAAAAAATATTATTATCCCAGGGGGTTGCAGTGATCGTGGCTAATTTAACAGAAAAAATTATCAGCCGTCATATTACTGATGGTGAAATGAAACCAGGAACCGAAATCGGTTTACGTATTGATCAGACTTTAACACAGGACTCTACCGGCACCATGGCATATCTGGAACTGGAAGCTATGGAAATTGACCGTGTAAAAACAAAATTATCTGTTGCATATATTGACCACAACATGCTGCAGGCCGGGCCGGAAAATTTTGACGACCATCTGTTTATTCAGAGTGCGGCAAAAAATTACGGTATCTGGTTTTCTAAACCAGGCAATGGCATCTGCCATCAGGTACATCTGGAACGGTTCGGTGTACCGGGCGATACTCTGATTGGCTCTGACAGCCATACCCCGACAGCCGGCGGTTTAGGGATGCTGGCAATCGGCGCCGGCGGTGTAGACGTTGCTGCTGCAATGGCTGGCCGCAGTTATTATATTCAGATGCCGGACGTAATTGAAGTTCGTTTAACCGGGAAACTCCGTGCAGGGGTATCGGCAAAAGATATTATTTTATATGTTCTGCAGCAGGAAACTGTAAAAGGCGGGGTAAACAAAGTCTACGAATATACTGGTGAAGGTGTAAAAACACTGAGCGTACCGGAACGTGCAACCATTACCAATATGGGTGCTGAACTGGGTGCTACCACATCTGTTTTCCCGAGTGATGAAATCACAAGAGAATTCCTGAAATCCATGGGCAGAGAAGAGGCATATCAGCCATTAGCTGCTGATGAAGGCGCTTCTTACTATAAAACCATCGAAGTAAATCTGGATGAACTGGTGCCAATGGTGGCTTGTCCGCACAGCCCGGATAAAGTAGTGGCTGTAAGCGAACTGGCTGGTGAAGCGATTCATCAGGTAGCAATCGGCAGCTGCACAAACTCTTCCTATCTGGATTTGGCAAAATGTGCAATGCTGTTAAAAGGGAAAAAAGTAAACGAAAATATTTCTCTGGTAATTTCTCCAGGTTCTCGTCAGATTTTAAAACGACTGGCTGATGACGGTTTACTGTCTATCTTCCTGGAAGCGGGCGCCCGTGTACTGGAATGCGGCTGCGGTCCATGCATCGGCATGGGGCAGGCTCCATGCAATAACGGGAAATCGCTGCGAACCTTTAACCGTAACTTCTATGGCCGCAGCGGTACAAAATCGGCGGATGTATATCTGGTAAGTCCGGAAACTGCAATCGCTTCTGCTGTTGCCGGTGTGATTACCGACCCGATGGGTATTGAAGTGTTTGCAGAGGCACAGGTACCGGAAAAATTTGAAATTGACGATAATCTGCTGATTGCGCCAAACGAAGACTATATCGGTAAAACCGAACTGGTAAAAGGGCCAAATATTAAAGGGGTACCGGCTGCTGTTCCTCCACAGGATGTATTTAGTGCAAAAGTATTAACTGTGCTGGAAGACAATATTACAACCGACCATATCATGCCTTCCAACGCATCGTTACTGCCATATCGCTCTAATATTCCACATCTGGCTGATTTCTGCCTGACTCCGAGTGATGCAGAATTCCCTGCAAAAGCAAAAGCAAACGGCGGCGGGATTATTGTAGCAGGTGAAAACTATGGTCAGGGTTCCAGCCGTGAACATGCGGCACTGGCACCGCTGTATTTAGGTGTAAAAGCGGTTGTGGCAAAATCCTTTGCCCGCATTCATAAACAGAACCTGGTGAACAATGGTATTATTCCACTGACTTTTGCAAATCCAGCGGATTATGATACCATTCACGAAGGGGATGAACTGGCATTTGAAGATTTAATCGCGCAGATTAAGTCCGGCAATGTAACCATGACAAATAAAACCACTGGTGCAGCAATTGCACTGCAGATCGAGCTGGGTGACCGTCAGGAGGCTTTATTATTAGGCGGCGGTTTACTGACATCGATCAAAAACGAAAAATAAGTAACGTGAGATTACTATAACTGGACCAGAAAAGAGGTTATATAAGTATGCAGACAATTACGTTAATATATGGTGATGGTATCGGGAAAGAGGTTATTGCTTCGGCTAAAGCCATTGTAGAGGCATCCGGCGCCAAAGTGGACTGGGAAGTACAGGAAGCTGGTGCAGAGGCTGCTGAGAAATACGGCAAACCGATTGACGATGCAGTGCTGGAAAGTATCTCCCGAAATGGTGTAGCCCTGAAAGGGCCTACTGCCACTCCAATTGGAAAAGGCTTCCGCAGTGTAAACGTGGAAATCCGCAAACGTCTGGATTTATATGTGAATCTGCGTCCGCTGCGCTCTTTCGAAGGTGTGAAATCGCTGTATCAGAATATCGATTTAACCATCGTGCGTGAAAATACAGAAGGTTTATACATCGGGATTGAAAAACAGGTGGATGAAGGTCGTGCGGAAGCAACCAAGGTTATCACCAAAAAAGCCAGTGATCGTATTGTGAAATACGCATTTGATTATGCAAGAGATATGGGCAAGAAAAAAGTAACAGCGATTCACAAAGCGAATATCATGAAACTGACTGACGGTCTGTTTTTAAACTGTGCAAAAGAAGTGGCACAGGGTTATCCGGATATTGCATTCAATGATAAAATTATCGATGCAGCCTGCATGGATCTGGCGCTGAATCCGTATTCTTATGATGTCATGGTAGCGCCAAATCTGTACGGCGATATTATCTCGGATTTAGGCAGTGCTCTGGTTGGCGGCTTAGGCGTGGCGCCAGGGGCTAACATTGGTGAAGGGGTAGCGGTATTTGAAGCGGTACACGGTTCCGCACCGGATATTGCCGGTAAAGACCTGGCCAATCCGACATCGGCTATTTTATCTTCTGCGATGATGTTAAAACATTTAGGCATGAAAGAAGAAGGACAGCGTGTGGAAGATGCAGTAGCAGCATGTTTTGCCGCTGGGCAGATGACCGGAGAACTGGGTGGTACACTGGGTTGTAAAGCCTTTACAGAAGCGGTTATCAGAAATATGAAATAACCATAGTTATATAAAAAGCAGATATAAAATCAAAAGCGAATCTCTGAAAAGAGGTTCGCTTTTTCTGCAGGTGTTTGATACAATCCGGATGCAGTACAGATACAATGTAAATACAATATACATCTTCAAAACAAATTGACATTAAAGAGAAAGACAGATAAACTTTTTGTGGATGTCCCGTATAGCTGATTTACGGTTTTCAAGATGACAGTCCGCCGAATTTCCGGTATAATAAAGAACAGGAAACCATACCGGAGGAGGGATTGCTGCTATGGAACGAATATTGACGGTTGCTGGAACAGAACAGGGCCTTGCGCTTTTGCAGCAATTGCTCGAAGAACAGGGGCTTTTTGTAAGTGACAGTGCAGATAACGGTGCATCGGTGCGCAGACTGCTGGAGGAGCAAAGCTATCATCTGGTGGTGATTAATGCACCGCTGGCGGATGAACATGGAGAGGCGATTGCCCGCATGGCCTACCGGCAGAATGCAGAAGTAATTCTTCTGGTTAAGCCGGAGCATGCTGATGCTGTATATGAACGAATCCGGGATACCGGTATTTATATGATATCGAAGCCGTTAAAGCGGTCAGTGTTTTTTCAGACACTGCAGTGTATTCGGATTCAGCGAGCGAAGCTGGAAAAACTGCAGGAGGAAAAAGGAAACCTTGACCGGCAGATTCGGGATGCGAAACTGCTGAACCGGGCAAAACTTCTGCTGATGCAGGTGCTGAAGCTGTCAGAACCGCAGGCGCATCATTATATTGAGAAACAGGCTATGGATCTGCGTATTTCCAAACGGGAAGTCGCAGAGGGGATTATTAATACGTACGAAACGTAACGGATGAAAAACGCAGAAGTTTTCTGCATAAATATGAAAAGATATGATGGAGGGTTTCTATGAAAATCAACGAGAATTACCTGAACCTGAAAGACAGTTATTTATTTGCGACTGTAAACAGAAAAACAAGAGAATATCAGGCGGCAAATCCGGATAAAAAAGTAATCAAACTGGGGATTGGTGATGTAACCAAGCCATTATGTCCGGCTGTTACCGACGCTATGCATAAAGCTGTTGACGAAATGGGTGTAAAAGAAACCTTCCGTGGTTATGGCCCGGAACAGGGTTATGATTTCCTGAAAGCGGCTATTCAGGCGTACTATGCAAAACGTGATACAAAACTGGAACTGGACGAAATTTTCATCAGCGATGGTGCAAAAAGTGACGTCGGCAATATTCTGGACATCTTTGCAACCGATAACGTGGTTCTGATTCCAGACCCTGTATATCCGGTTTATGTAGACACCAATGTCATGGCAGGCCGTGAAGTAAAATTCATGAATGCTAATGCGGAAAATGGCTTCCTGGCTATGCCGGATGCTTCTGTACATGCGGATATTATTTACATGTGCTCTCCAAATAATCCAACTGGTGCGGTATATAACAAAGAACAGCTGAAAGAATGGGTTGATTATGCAATTGCTAACGACGCAGTAATTCTGTTTGATGCAGCGTACGAAGTATTTGTAGCCGATGAAACTCTGCCAAGAAGTATTTTTGAAATCGAAGGTGCGCGTAAATGTGCTATCGAATTCTGCTCCTTCTCTAAAACAGCCGGCTTTACCGGTACCCGCTGCGGTTATACTGTGGTTCCAATGGAACTGGAACGCGGCGGCCAGAGCCTGAACAAACTGTGGCTGCGTCGTCAGACCACCAAATTTAATGGTGTGCCATATATTGTACAGCGCGGTGCAGAGGCTGTCTTTACCGAAGAAGGTCAGAAACAGATTCACGAAGCACTGGCTTACTACAAAGAAAACGCAAAAATTATTGCGGATGCTCTGGATGAACTGGGTATCTGGTACACAGGCGGTGTAAACTCTCCATACATCTGGCTGCAGTGCCCGAACGGAATGGGCTCCTGGGAATTCTTTGACTTCCTGCTGGAAAATGCAAATGTAGTTGGTACTCCAGGTGCCGGTTTTGGTGAAAACGGCGAAGGGTTCTTCCGTTTAACAGCATTTGGTGACCGCGATAATACAAAAGAAGCGGTAGAACGTATTAAAGCAGCTCTGAAAAAATAATTTGAGTAAACAGCATTAACACGCTACAAATATAACAGTGCAGAACGGCCTGTAATCGGCCTGCCTGCACTGTTTCTTTTTTGTTAAAAATCTTTTTAAGAGATTGTTACATTTTATTAGAGGCATTGTTTTTTAGGCTGAATTGTATTATTATAATAATCAGAAAAAATTGACTGACCAGTCAGTCTAGTATAAACAGATGCGGAGGAGAAACTATGGAAAAACATACGAAAAGAAAAATTGCGGCGGTAACGCTGGGCGGTTTTCTTCTGATGTCAACCGTATGCGGCTGCGGTTCGCAGGATGCAGCTGAACAGCAGGAGACAGTATCCCGTATTCCGGTTGATGTGGAAACGGTAGAAGTACAGGATTTTGATAAACTGATTACCCTTGGCGGTCTGACTGCTGCGGAAAACACCGTGCAGGTAATTGCCAAAGTAGGCGGTATGGAACAGATTAAAGCGGTCCATGTAAAAGTAGGCGATAAAGTCAGTGCCGGACAGGTGCTGGCACAGCTGGATAACGAAACCTCCGCGATTAATCTGAGCAATGCCCAGCTGGCGTACGACAATGCCTATACCAATTATGAAAATGCAAAACAGCTGTTTGAACTGGGTGCTGTCAGCCAGAGCGATTTAAATCAGCTGAAAATGGCGTATGAAAATGCAAACAATACTCTGCGTCAGGCGCAGATGGCAATGGATTACGCAACTGTAACAGCGCCAATCAGCGGTACGGTTACAATGGTAAATGCCAATGTTGGTTCCTTTGCTACTGCAAGTGCACCAATGTTTGAGATTGCGAATGTGGATACTCTGGAAATTTCGACAGGGATTAACGAGCAGAACGTAAGCAAAATCAAAATCGGCCAGGAAGTACTGCTGAAAATTCATTCGGTTTCAGATAAATGGATGAGCGGTACCATCACCGAAATCAGTAAGGTAATGAATGCGCAGACCAAAAATTATCCGGTTACCATTGCGCTGGCCAATAAAGACGATGATCTGGTGGCAGGGATGTATGCGGAAGTGCAGGTTGCCGTGGAACATGCGGAAGATGTACTGGTAATTCCGGTTGATGCCATTGTATATAAAGAGGCAAAACCGGTAGCCTTTATTGCACAGGCAGATGGCACTGTAAAAGAAAAAGCGCTGACTCTGGGCATTAACGACGGGGATAACTATGTAGTAACCAAAGGGTTACAGGCAGGTGATCAGATTGTTGTAAAAGGGAACGGGAACCTGGTAGAAGGGGAACCGATTAGCATTATTACACTGGATGGTGTAGAACAGGATTTAAATCTGAATGCAGAAGCGGATGCAGAACCGGAACAGTCTGCTGACGGAGAAACTGCATCGGCTGAAAAAACAGAGTGAGGTGATTGGTCGTGAATATTGGTAAATTTTCCGTAAAACGGCCTGTTACCATTGC
>JAFOFM010000235.1 GCA_017387265.1 Peptococcaceae bacterium
GGCCTTGCGCTTTACTCCTTTTCTATTGTTCTATATCATGCTATAATGAAAGCATTATTCAGACATTTAGCAGACACTGTCTGTTAGACGATAGAGGAGGAACAATTGATGTTATCTTTTGAAAACGACTATTCCGAAGGCGCGCATCCAAAGATTCTGCAGCGCTTTATGGAAACCAATATGGAACAGGTGCCTGGCTACGGCAATGACCCTTACTGCGAAAGCGCCAAGGCAAAAATCCGTGAGGCATGTAACTGTCCGGAAGCGGAAATTTTCTTTTTAGTGGGCGGTACCCAGACCAATGCGGTTGTGATTGATTCCATGCTGCAGGCATATGAAGGTGTGGTTTCGGCACAGACTGGTCATGTAAATGCACATGAGGCAGGGGCTATTGAATATACTGGCCATAAGGTATTATCCATTCCGCAGTATGAAGGTAAAATGAAAGCCAGCGATTTAGAGGCGTACCTCAAAACCTTCTGGCAGGATGAAAGCCACGAACACATGGTGTTCCCTGGCATGGTATATATTTCTCATCCAACCGAGTCCGGTACTTTATACAGCAAACAGGAATTAACGGATTTATCGGCTGTCTGCAGACGGTATGAAATTCCGCTGTATCTGGATGGCGCGCGCCTGGGCTATGGTTTAATGAGCAAATCTACCGATGTGACCCTGCCGGATATCGCTGAACTGTGCGATGTATTTTATATCGGCGGCACAAAAGTAGGGGCGCTGTGTGGTGAAGCTGTTGTATTTACAAAACACAACATGCCGAAATATTTTGTGACCCATGTAAAACAGCATGGTGCGTTATTAGCAAAAGGCCGTTTAGCAGGTGTACAGTTTGATACGCTGTTTACCGATAACCTGTATTTTGAAATCAGCCGTCATGCGATTGAAATGGCAGAGTTATTAAAACAGGGCTTAGCGGAAAAAGGCTATACCTTCCATCTGGATTCTCCAACCAACCAGCAGTTTATTGTGCTGGATGACGAACAATACAACGAACTGCAGAAACAGGTACGCTGCTGCTTCTGGGAAAAACCGGACGACACCCACACCGTGGTACGTTTTGCCACAAGCTGGGCTACACCAAAAGAAAACATCGATAAACTGATGGAATTACTGTAAGGAGGTTATCTTATGACAGACAATATTCGTGCAATCCGCAATAAACTGGCGGGTGAGAAAGTATGTGAAACCTTTAAAAGCAGAGGCTTTGATGCCTATTACTGTGAAACATCGGCAGAGGCTTTAGAAAAAGCATTAAGTCTGATTCCGGAACAGAGCCTGGTAAGCTGGGGCGGATGCAAATCCTGCGAACAGATTGGTCTGTTAGATGCGGTAAAAACCGGCAATTATAAGGTACTGGATCGTGACAGTGCAAAAACACCGGAGGAACGCGTTGCAATTATGAAACAGGCTTTAACCTGTGATGTATTTTTAACAGGTACCAACGCATTAACCGAAACCGGTGAACTGGTTAATATTGATGGCAACGGCAATCGTGTTGCGGCTATGATTTACGGACCGGACAGCGTGATTGTAATCGCAGGTATGAACAAACTGGTTCCGGACATTGAAGCAGCTTACAAACGTGCAAGAACAGAAGCCGCGCCGGTAAATATCCAGCGCTTTGATTTAAAAACACCGTGTAAAGCAGATGGCTTATGCCATGACTGCAATTCGCCGGACTGCGTATGCAATTACATCGTTCGCACAAGAAGATGCAAACCTGCAGGCAAAATCAAACTGATTCTGGTTGGCGAAGTATTAGGCTATTAATAGTAAACAGCACATTCCTTATGGAGTGTGCTGTTTTTGCATCTGACTAATTACCAAAAGCTCTTGAAAAACACTGGCTCGTGTGCTATACTGCGCTACACATAAAAACACGGAGGTATTGTCATGATTGAAGTGAAACGCGCGATTTTACATATTCTCGACCTGAATTCCGGTGTGCCGGTATATTCGGATAATGATCTGGACCGGGAGATTTTTGAATACCTGCAGAAACATCTGGAAAAGGCCAGCCGGGATGCGGCGGCACACACCAGTAAACTGGGTGAAGTGAATCCTGTTCGTCAGGCTCTGGGAAGATATCGTCAGGATCCAGACCTGTTTGCAGAAGTTACTCGGGAGCTTGCAGCAAAGCTGCATCAGGATTTAATGCTTTGCGGAGAGGAACAGGCGCTGGACTTTGTTGCTGTGGATATGATGCATATGGAAATTCCTCATCTGGCAATTCTGATGTATCCGAACCAGCTGGGCTATACTCATAAAGTGAGCTTTGCGGA
The DNA here is from genome assembly GCA_017387265.1 of Peptococcaceae bacterium. Classification (GTDB taxonomy): domain Bacteria; phylum Bacillota; class Peptococcia; order Peptococcales; family Peptococcaceae; genus UBA7185. The sequence goes on from JAFOFM010000235.1 coordinate 2,301, forward strand.
TAATCAGCAGAACAACCAGATTATTCAGCACCATGCAATTTTACCAAACCCGACGCAGAAAGTATCCAGCTTTGTGTTTATCGATATGGAGAACTGGAATGTCAGCTTTACCGATAAAAAAAGAATTCTGGACGGCGAGGAAGTGTATCTGCTGCCGGATCGGCTTTTAAACTGCACCATGCCGGTATCCAGTAAAGACACGATTAAGAAGGTACACAAAATCGTGACCAAAGTAGCCGAAGAATTCGGTGAAAACCCGGTGCAGGCGGTATGTGCAGCCAAATCGGTGCTGTTAGAAGAAGGACAGAAAACCGAAATCATTGAGCCTGCCGAAGTTGGCCGACGGGTATTTGAACATAATCCAGGCATGCAGCAGAGTTACATGGAGGAAATCACGAAAGCCAGCCTGCCGAAAGAAACCGCAGTAGACCGCGACTATGCGGTACGCACAAACAAATCGCATAAAATTAAAACAGACACCGGCATTGAACTCATTGTACCGTCGGACTTTTTCAACAATACGGACTATATTGAATTTGTCAGCAACGATGACGGCACCATTTCGATTAATATCAAAAAGGTCGGACAGATTATTAACGGCAGCAGCCGATAATCTTTGAAAAACGATGATTCTGATTACCTGATTGTGTCTGCAGAAACACAGAATATAACCGCTCAGAATACGGCTTTTGTTGCATTTTGAGCGGTTTCATAGTATCATGATAGTATCTGATTTTCTGCTGAAACAGACGGAAAATCTGTTTGTCATAACTTTGTTTGCTTGTATCTTAGAAGGAATTCCCAATGGAAGGGAGGCCGGTGTATGACGGCAGCAGGCGGAAGCCATATTGGATTACGAAAAAACAATGAAGACAGCTATTATATCAACGAAGCATGCAGACTTTTTGTCATTGCGGATGGAATGGGCGGCCATGAGCATGGAAAGATGGCAAGCCGTATGGCAGTTGAGCACTTTATGCAGATGGCTGATGGCAAAGGCTCGGATGTGTTTTCCATTGAACAGATGGAGCAGATGATGGAAGAAGCCAATCAGGCAATTTACAGCCGGCAGGAAGCGCTCCATATTGATGTTATGGGGACAACTCTCACAGCAGTTAAAATAGATGGCTCGCATCTTTATGCAGGGCATATCGGCGACAGCCGCCTGTATCTGTATCGGGATGAAGAGCTGACACAGCTTACGCAGGATCACTCTTATTATGCGGAACTTTTGCGTCAGGGAAATACAGAGATTTCTCTGGAAAACTGTCAGAAAAACGTGCTGTTAAAGGCACTTGGGCCGGAAGCAGCGGCTGAAGGTCAGTTTTTTGTGGAAACTGTATATCCGGATGATATTCTGCTGTTATGTACGGATGGCCTGTATAATGCGGTAAGCCATGCAGAACTGCAGCAGCTGATAGAACAGACAGCTGATTTACAAAGCACCGTGAATGAGATGATTGCTCTGGCACTTTCTCATGGTGCTTCCGATAATATTACAGCCATTCTGTATCGGCATGATGGTGAGGTGATGGCATGGTAACCAGAATTCTTGCAAATCGATATGAGTTAATACGAAAAATCGGTACAGGCGGTATGGCAGTGGTATATCAGGCCTATGACACGTCTCTGGACCGAACAGTAGCCATTAAGCTGTTACGGGATGAATATGCCGGTGAGCCGGAATTTGCCCGTCGCTTCCAGAAAGAAGCACAGGCGGTTGCACGGTTTTCTCATCAGAACATCGTAAATATTTACGACTATGGTGAAAGTGATGGTGTGGCGTATCTGGTTATGGAATATGTGGAAGGCCGTACCCTGAAAGATGTGATTACCTCCTATGGTCCGCTCCCGGTTAATCTGGTTATTGATTACAGCATCCAGCTTTGCTACGGAATGGCGCAGGCTCATGACCATGATATTGTGCATAAAGATATCAAACCGCACAACGTTATGGTTGATGACAACCATAATGTAAAAATCACGGACTTCGGTATCGCGCAGGCTATGAATAATCTGACCATTACCCACAACAAGGGCATTCTGGGCTCGGCACATTATTTCTCGCCGGAGCAGGCCCGCGGCGATCTGGTGGATTTTGAAACCGATATTTATTCTCTGGGCATTGTGATGTATGAAATGCTGACCGGGCATGTGCCTTTTACCGGTGAAAATCCGGTAACGGTCGCATTAAA
>JAFOFM010000020.1 GCA_017387265.1 Peptococcaceae bacterium
GATCAACCCCACTGAGGAACAGCGCAAGGTCAGCAAGATGGCGACCACCGTCGCCTCCACCAGCGAGAGGATCGCCATGATCGAGGCAGGCGCCGACTGCGTATCCGACGAGGATATGTACAACGCCATCATGTTCGGTCACGAGGCAAACCAGAAGATCATTGACTTTATCAACAGCATCAAGGCTGAGATCGGCAAGCCCAAGTTTGAATTCACCAGCTTGGAGCCCGACCACGAGATGTTTGAGGCTATCAAAGCCTTTGCCGAGAAGGACGTAAAGGCGGCTCTCGACACCGACGACAAGACCGTCCGCGACGAGCGTCTGAAGCCCATCTATGAGGCAGTTCACGCAAAATTTGACGAGATCTATCCCGAGCAGGAGGCAATGATCGACGAGTGTCTGTACAAGACACAGAAGTTCATCGTGCGCCGCTGGCTCCTCGACGAGCAAAAGCGCGTTGACGGCAGAGGCATGGACGATATTCGTCCGCTCGCCAGCGAGGTCGCTGTTCTGCCCAGAGTGCACGGCTCCGGTATGTTCACCAGAGGTCAGACACAGGTCCTCACCGTTGTGACCCTCGGCTCCGTCGGCGACAAGCAGCTGCTCGACGGCATCGACGGCGAAACCGAAAAGAGATATATCCACCACTACAACTTCCCGAGCTATTCGGTTGGCGAGACCAAGCCCAGCCGCGGCCCCGGCAGACGTGAGATCGGTCACGGCGCCCTCGCAGAAAGAGCGCTACGAGCCGCCGTTAGAGGCACATGCTAAAATTATCAGCCTGAGTTCCGTACCGCGACTGGTTAATGGACATCGAAGCCGCTATTTAGATTACCAGACTATTTTATTTGAACTGGATAACGGGGAACGGATTGAACTGGAAGTATCGGAGTATGAGTATGCTAAATTGTGGGACAATACCACCGGCACGCTGTATTATCATCCCGATCGTTTCTTTGATTTTAAAATGGATGATACGCCGGAAAACAGAGCGCGGATGTTTCTATAATATGTGAGGCAAAATAAAAAGTGCAGCGGACGAAAATAATCGTCTGCCGCACTTTATTTATGCGTAAGATAATTTCTCTTTGATATCAGGAAGCGGACGGCCAAGTTCTCTGGCGGTCGTAATCCATTCTTCCATGATAACTTCAAGATTAGCAAGAACCTCCTGACGGGTTTTGCCGTCAGCCATACAGCCTGGAAGTTCTGGTGCTTCTGCAATAAATGCGTTGTCTTCATCGCTCCAGTAAATGATAACCTGATAGTTTGGCATATTATTTACCTCCTAAACGATATTTTATAAAAAGATTTCGTATCTGTTTTACCTGATACGCTTTTGCTTTGCTGCCTTTTGGCTGGATATTGATAATTTCCTCTATGGCATCATGTGTGAAGATGAAATGGTCGCCTTTTACACGACAGGAAAAGCCAAAAAGTTCTAAAAGCTTTCGTAAATCATGAAAGGTTATATTGGAATCTTTATAACCGCACATAATATCAAATAACAGTTTTTCCACTTTACTCAAAAATATCACACTCCTTTTGTTGTGTTACTGCTGTATTTCCTGGTACAAAAAGAGTGCGATGATATAGTATATTTGGAAAATATTAAACTTTAAGTCTATTGTATTCTGCTTTTGCGGTATTGTCAAGAATTACAGGTAGGGCATGCTGATTTTACAATCAAATAAGAGATATGCTATAATAAAAGCAAAATGTTTCACGTGAAACATTTTGCTTTTTTAGTTTATCAATCGGCTGATGGAGGCGAACAACATGCGCGAAATGCGTCGAAGCAGACAATTATTATCGCAGCAGGATTGCGAAATGATATTAAAAGAGAATACATCCGGGGTGTTATCGGTATACGGAGAAGATGGTTATCCATATGGTGTGCCGTTAAGCTATGTATATGCGGATGGAAAACTCTATTTTCACAGCGCGAAGGACGGACACAAAATTGATTCCGTTCGAAATAATAATAAGGTATCATTTACAGTAATTGGACAGGATAACATTGTGGCGGAGGAATATACCACCTATTTTCAGAGTGTCATTGCATTTGGTACAGCTCGAATCCTGGAGCAGGACGATGAAAAACGCACTGCCATTGAACAGCTTGCGGAAAAATATATGCCCGATTTAAAAGAAGGACGGCTGCAGGAAATCGAAAAAGAATTTCACCGGTTATGTATGATTGAGGTAACCATCGACAGCCTGACCGGCAAAGAGGCCATTGAACTTGTGCGGGCGCGCAGATAAGGGGGCGGTGCTATGAATCAGTCAGCTCTTTATGTATTGCTCTGTTATGTATTATGGGGTATGCTGCCGATTTACTGGAAACAGCTCGGAGCGGTGCATTCGCTGTATATTCTGGCGGCACGTATTGTTTTTTCGATGATATTCTGCGCAATGTTATTGCGGTTAACCGGCCAGTGGAAGGAACTAAAAATACTGCAGCAGGATAAAAAGCAGATGAAATTGCTAGGCTGGGCCAGTATTCTGATTACCGTGAACTGGGGTTCGTACATTTTTGCAGTAAACAGCGGCCATATTTTAGATGCCAGCCTGGCCTATTATCTGAATCCGATTCTGGTAATTTTACTTGGTGCAGTTGTTTTTGGTGAAAGACTGAATAAACGGCAGCTTGCAGCGGTGCTGTTATCGGCTGCCGGTGTGCTGTATTCGGTGTTATCGTACGGGAAAATTCCTGTATTTGCACTGATTATCGGCGGTACATTTGCGCTTTACGGTGCGGTAAAAAAACAGGTACACGTCAGCAGTCTGGTATCCACGTTTATGGAAACGCTGCTGGTTTCTCCGGTTTTTCTGCTGATTATGGCGGGAATGGAAAGTCAGGGAATGGGGTGTATCGGTCATCTGCAAGGCTGGCAGTATCTGCTGATTCCCGTGGCAGGGATTGTAACCTCCGTGCCGCTTCTGGTATATGCCAAAGGGATTCAGGGAACGTCGCTTGCGCTATCAGGGATATTGATGTATGTCAATCCAACGCTGCAGCTTTTAATCGGTGTATTTTTGTATCAGGAGCCATTTACGCAGGCGCAGGGCGTTACCTTTGTGTTTGTGTGGGCGGCCGTAATTCTGTTTCTTGCCGACAGCCTGCTGCGCGGAAAACGTCAGTGAAATCCTGCTGAAATCTTGCCAAACAGGCGAAAATTGCGTATACTAAAAGTTAATGCAGTAATAAAACTGCAGTCATTTTATGAATTGTAAGAAGGTTGAACAGCTATGAGACGCAGAGATTATATTACAACCTATAGCGGCCATGAATTCTCGCCATTAGCTCCTGATGCGGATGCCATTGATGTGCGGGATATTGCTCATGCCCTGGCAAGAATCGGGCGTGCAAATGGACATTTCTCCGAATTTTATTCGGTCGGGCAGCATTGCCTGGACTGTGCCCGCGAAGCACTGGCGCGCGGTTATGGTGCGCGACAGGCTTTTTTCTGTCTGCTGCACGATGCAAGCGAGGCCTATATGTCCGATATTACCTCACCGGTAAAAAAACATCTGCGTCAGTATATTGCAGTGGAAGACCGTTTATTAGATCTGATTTACGATAAATATATCCCGGGCGGCATTCGTCCGCGGGAACAGCGTATCGTGAAAGAAATCGACAATACCATGCTGTATTATGAGTTTTTAAATCTCAAAGGCGAAAAAATGAGCGAAGAGGAACCGGAGCTGCATATTACACCTTGCTTTGAATTTCACAGCTTCTGGGCAGTGGAAAAGCAGTATCTGGACTTATTTGAAGAACTGCATGAAAAAGCAGAACAGGAAGTTCAGCCTCGCAGCTGTCAGACGGTTGGGATTGTTCATGACGGCGGTGTGTGGCACGCGGCGGTATTATCCGATGGAGCGTGTGAATTTGCAAGCGCCGGTACGTTGTGGGAGCTGTGCAGCCGCTATAAAAATGCGGATGTGCTGTTAACCGATTTACCTGTCGGGCTGCCGGAAAATAAAGAGGATGAATCGATGCGTCCGGAAAGCGAACTGCGAAAACGAATTTCTGGTGCAAATGTGTCGGCAGTGCCTTGCCGCCAGGCGGTGCATGCGAAAGATGATAACACCGCGCGAGAGGAAAATATCCGTGTATTAGGGCGCACCATTTCGCCAAATCAGATGGCTCTGCGTTCTGTGCTGCGGGAAATTGACGAATTATTTGTGAATCATACCGAATGGAAACATGTACTGCGTGAAAGCCGTGCCCAGGTGCTGGGCGAGGGCCGCAGGCTGATTATCAGTCAGTATCGCGAAAATCTTCCGCAGAATGGGGATAAACATCGTTTCGAGGATGCCTTGTGTTTAGCTATGATCGGGCAGTTGGAATGCAGAAACGGAAGTGAAACCATTCCAAAAGAACCGGCGAAAGATGCCCGCGGGCTGGAAATGCAGGTCATTGTACCTGTAACGCGCTAATTTTATGTTTGGCTGTGTTGTTTTCAAATTCGCTTGCTTGCGTACGACAGGTACGCGTCGCTTCGCAAATTTGAAAGCCGCCTTGCCAAACAAAAAATTATCTGCGTTCCACGTTATGTGCGACAGTGCGAAAATTTTCCTTCGTCCTTGATAGTGTCTCGTAATGATAATGTCTTGTAATGTTCTGTGAGACAGATAATCAATGTATAGAAAAACACACAAAACCCGCTTACGAAATTTCGTAAGCGGGTTTTGTGTTTCCCGAAGTGTATTTCCCGGGAAATAAGAGAATGTCATGAGTAATAATTTCCCGGAACGGATAGGATAATCTTTATTTATTGCGCAATTCTTCTTTGCCGCGGAAGAATTTTAAGGCAATTGGAATGATAGCCAGTAATAATACGCAGGACATCAGTACAATCAGATTTGCGGTAGAAGTATATGCCAGTGCAATGGTTTCTACTGTATTTGCGCCTGTAGAATCAATACGCATATCTATGATATTGCTGGCTACACCGACCATCAATGCGTTCAGCATTTGCTGACACCAGTTCATCAGAGAAGATGCATGACCAGAAAGTTCTGATGGAATTGCGGACATCTGACTATTGGTTGCAACAAGATTGAACATTCCAAGACCACATGCACGAACACATAATGCAACAATGAGAAGGGAAAGCGCAAAAGAAGGTGTTACAATCAGGAATGGTATAGAGCCGAATACAATGATCGCAATACTAATCACTGCCAGCATTTTTTCACCGGTTTTTGCATAAAGGCTGCTTGCAACGGGCAGCATCAGAGTAGATACAATCGAACAAGGCAGCATTACAAGCCCTGTCATAAGAGGAGATACCCCTAAGCCGCTTTGCAGAAGTAAAGGCATAAGAAATGCGACGGTACAGACTGCGATTGTGTTCATACCACCAACCAGAAATGCTGCCGAATAACGACGATATTGAAATACCTTTAAATTTAAAACCGTATCGGAACGGTGAAGACTTCTAATACAGTAAACAACCAGAAAGCCGATGCCTGCAATTATACTGAGTAAGAGTTTTGCAGAAAAGCCCCAGCTGGAGAGGTTGCTGAAAGCATACAGCAGAATAAAGCTGCCGGCAGAGGTTAGGAACATTCCGGCAAAATCCAGCTTTGTGTTAGCCGGAGTAGAATCTTTTGGCAGGACATATATACTCAGTAATGCTGCCAGAATTGTAAATGGTACATTGAACAGCAGCAGGAATCGCCAGTCAGCAACACTGAGAATTACACCAGATAAAACGGTTGGCAAAATAGCGCCAATCATAGTGGCCATACCCCAGATGCTGGCTGCCTTAGTCTGCTGACCTGCTGGTAATATACGATAGAACATAGCAAGTGCAAGAGGCGATAACAGCCCGCCTGTTAAGCCAAACAGGAAACGGATTACAATTAAAAGTTCAATGCGCCATGCTAGAGAACCCAGCAGGGAAAGTCCCAGAACGCATACTAAAATACCAGTAAACATTCGTTTGTAACCGAAACGGTCACCTAAATAACCAGCTGCGGGAATAATCATACCGGCGGCCAGCATATAACCGGAGGTCAGCCACTGTACGGTAGATAACGGGGCGTTAAAAACTGTTACCATGGTCGGTAAAGCTACGTTGAACATCATCATATTCAGACAGCCAATCAGAGTGCCAAGCCCCAGTGTTAGCAGAATCAGATTTGTTTTTTTAGAATCCAGGGAAAACATCTCCTTACAAATACATGAAAAATATGTACAATGATTTCTTTCATTTTAACACTCTTTTAGAAGAACGTTGTAACAGAAAATAGTTAGAACATTTTTGTAGAGGTACAAAAAAATTTTGAGGAGGCAGGGAATAAAATCAGAAAATGCAACTGGTGCCAAAAGGGATGTATATAAAAAACAGCTGACAGAATTTCTATCAGCTGTTTTTTATTTTGACACTTATTATTCTTCGATATACGCAAAGCCGATTGCACCAGGCCCGATATGGGTGCCGACGGTGCAGCCTAAATCACAGTAAAGATACTGTTTGTTTAGAAATGCGCCATCTAACGCCTGAACCATATCATCGCGCCCGTTTTCATTAACCGAATGTGTAAATACAACCGGGTAGCGGCTGCTGGCAGGGTGTTTTTCTAAATACTGCAGCATCCATCGGTGGGCAGCTTTATAACCACGGACTTTACCGACCGATTCCACCGAGCCGTCGGTGACTTCAATTAATGGATTGATGCCAAGAATACCGCCGATTTTTCCAAGTGCCGGTGAAACACGTCCACCCATCACCAGATATTTCATGGTTTGTACGCAGGCAACCAGACGTACTTTTTTTGTCAGTTCACGGAGTTTGTCCGCAATTTCTCTGGCCGGTAAGCCTGCATCGCGCAGCTGTACGGCAATCTGAACCAGAAGGTGATGCCCCAGTGCAGCATTTAAGCTGTCGATTACAAAAATGCGATCGGTCTGAAATGTCTGGGCGGCAATCGTTGCCGACTGGAAGGTGCCACTCAGCTTACTGGAAAGGAAAATGCCGATGATCTCATCGCCGGCATCGACATACGGCTGAAAGGCCTGAACAAAGTGATACGGTGTAATCTGAGAGGTGGTAGGCAGTTTTTCTGCAGTCTCAAGTTTATTATAAAAATCGGTCACAGATAATGTCTGACGGTCCAGATATTCCGTTTCACCAAAGTAAATATGAATAGGAAGAACATCCACATGCATTTGTGCAGCCTGTTCCGGATCAAAGTCACAGCTGCTGTCTGTAATAATTCGAATCAAAATAAAACCTCCGTTATTTCTGCAGGATGCAGAAGAGAGTAAACCATGGAGTAATGGTATAAAATGATAGAAATAATGATACCGAATTTATTTTCATCGTGCAACCGAATTAGGACGAATTTTGGATATTGTAACCAAATCAAGAAAATATCTAATATTGAAAATCAGATGACATGACTTTAAATCTTCCAGAACGAAACGATAGAAATGGTATAAAAGAAGGATTTATACGATAACGTGAAATCGGAACGGCAATAGAACGCGAGTAGATGCAGGTATTTGACGGATATAAATTATCCACTGCCTGTGGATAACTTTGTGGATAAACTATGGATATCATAAAAAAACTGTGTATGATGATGGAAATCTGGTGGATAAGCGCATCGTCATACACAGTCTGGTTTATCATATTGTTTTATAAGCAGCTGAATGTTTCACGTGAAACATTCTGGCGTTGAAAAAACGAGCAATCGTTATTCCGGTTTGCGTTTATAAAAAGCTGCCATACCGCCAATGTCGTAGACATCCGTAAAACCGAATCCGTAAAGTGCTTTTACGGCCTGTTTGCTGCGGGTACCGCTCTGGCAGTATACAAAAATAGTTTTATTGCGTTTACCAAAGCGACTGCTGGTAACAGGATTCAGTTCATTAATTGGAACATTTACACTGTCGGGCAGATGTGTCTCTTCGTATTCTTTTTCAGTACGCACATCCGCCAGAACAATTCCACGGGTACTGTTCAGTCTGGCCCATGCATCTTCCGGCGATAAAGAACGATATACCACTTTACCGTCTTTTAATTTTTCGGTGGTTTTAGGAGGCTGCTGTTCTTTCCAGCCAATGATAAAAAAGAAAGCAATGGCAACAGGAA
>JAFOFM010000236.1 GCA_017387265.1 Peptococcaceae bacterium
GCAATGTAGCCATCCGGAGCCTTTTGCTGCTGGTCTACTTTCAGAATAAAGCCATCTTTCAGTTCAAAATCCGGATGAGTAACTGCAATAATATCACTGCCGCCAGAACCGCCACAGCCGGATAAGCCTGTTAAACACAATAAGAATATAAGCACTACACTTACACGTGATACACTAGACTTTTTCATTTTCATAATTATCCCCTCCAAATTGCACAGAACAATACTGCACATTATTAAATTCAGTTTACAACATTGTTTACGTTATTTCAATGTTTTCATAGGCTCTTGCATACAAAGCATTCCGGCAAAACAAAAGAGTCTCGAGAAGTATCTCGAGGCTCCTGCATTTACTTATTTATGATTGAGGCTTGCTGTCTGTAAGCTGTTTATTTCCTTTTGCAAGTTTGCTAAAAATCTGCCTGCATGAGCGCCATCCATCTGTGTATGATGAAATTGAAAAGAGAGCGTTAAATAATATCGGAATAATTTCTTTTTGTATCTGCCCCAGATGATAAAGGGGTTATTAAAAATCCCGCTGTTCATACCAACGGCGCCATCAATTTCGGTATCAATAATCGCTGATGTTCCGATTACCATGCTATTGCCAGATAAATCTCTGTCCTGACAGTTTTCTGCAACCCACGCGGTATGTGTTAAATAGTCTTGATTGTATTGCGCTAAATCTTCTACAAATAAAATGTCACAAGAACTGACCTCGCCATTTTTATTCTTTACGATTGTATTGACTGCAATTTGATCATATTGCATAAGCTTTTCGCCGACGGGAATTGTGTAAAATTCTTTTATATTCACTGCAGACTTACCAATGCAATAACCAAGAAGCATATTAAATTTCAATCCGGTTCTTTTCCGGATTCGGATTAGATTTGTCACATCGAATGTCTTAAAAAAAGTCACCATTGGATTAGGAGCATTCATCCACAATGCATATGCCATTGCTCTTGTTGTGTCTTCTGGATTCCGTTCAATTACCACTTTGTATCCTCCTTTTCTTTCGGAGAAATAGCAAAACGCTGTGTCGGATAACCGTATTCGATCAGCAATTCTTTTTCTGCAAAGCCTAAATTTTTTAATAACGCACGATGGCCTGTATCCGCTCGATCCCCTTCCCGATAGGTTGTCATACTGATTTCCTTTCCGGATAAATGCGTTTCCAGCAGAACATCTAAAAATAATTTCTGGATGTCCTGTTTGCGGTATTGCGGATGTATACCTAAAAACTCAATGCAGCCCGGGGTATCGGAAAAAGCCATCGCGCCAACCAGAATATCCCCATCTTTTAATACAAGTGCATGGTTTTCGTTTATGTGTCTTGTTATCGCACGCAAATAGTCTTCTTCGTTCATAACCGGGTATCCATCAATCACTAACCGCATTAAGTCCATCCAGATTGGAATATCACTTTTTTCAGCAAAACAAATATTTTCCTTAGTAAAATGTTTATTGACCATATTTCTATGTAACGTAAATCTCAGTTGTAACGGATAAAACTCACGATTTTCCCGATACCGTGCAGGTGAAATTTTATACATCGATTTAAATGCCGAGGAAAAAGCCTGCTGACTCTCATAACCGCAAATGAAAGCGATTTCTATAATCGGCCTGTCTGAAAAAACCAGTAGTTTTGCTGCCTCAGTCAGCTGCCGACGTCCGGCATAGTCATGAATCGTCATACCTACCGTATCAGAAAACAGCCGATGTAAATGGTACTTTGAATAATGCACTGCTTCAGAAATCTTCTCCAGATTCAGCTTGTTATTAAGATTGTTTTCAATATAATCAATCACTTTTTCAATATTCGCAATATTATCGTTCACGATTTATTCCCCCTTTCAAAGAAGGATTATAGCAAAACAAAGAATCTCTGTTTTAATATTTCTTGCTATTCGCAGCCGGTTTTCTGAATAAAACAGCATGCACTAAAAAGAGCCTCGAGAAGTATCTCGAGGCTCTTATAATTACTGATTCGTTAATTTAGAACAGCTGACCCGGAAGTTTTAATTTTTCTTTCGGCGGGAACTGTTTATCAAATTCCTCTGCCGCAGCTTCATCCACAAAATAGCCCTGCGGGGTTTTATATTCCCCGGTGCTGCCATTCAGATAGCCAGGAATCAGTTCTTTGCACAGAAAGAACGAGGCATCGTCTCCGTCCGGTAATCCATGATAGCGGATACCGTATTCACTTGCATATTTAAAGCCGCTTTTTCCGTAAAAATCAATATTTCCTTCAAAGCAGACCGCGCCGCAGCCAAGTGCAGCTGCCTGTTCCAGTGAATAGTCCAGAAGAATTTTCCCATAGCCTTTTCGCTGCAATTCTTTACAGATGCAGATCGGCCCCATAGTCATAATAGGAATCTGCCGTCCATCATCCGTATTGATTACTGCATGCATAAACATATTCTGCCCAATCAGCTTACCGTTTTGCTCCATCACAAAATCCAACTCCGGTACAAAGGCAGAATCGTTTCTCAGCTGGTTTAACACATAATGCTCCAGGCATCCCGGCCGATACACATTCCAGAATGATTCTCTGACGAGATTTTCGACTTCACGGTGTTCTTCTTTTTGTTCTAACCGAATAATATAGTGATTCATAATTGTTTCCTCCTGAATGATTGAATGATTTTTAATTCAATTCTTTTCCGGGAGGACTGCACGATTGTTTCGTAACCCTCCCGGTTACATTACAATCTCCAGTGTACTAATATGTTTCAAAAAGCAAATCTCCTTGGATTCAAATAAATTTATTGTCTGCCGTCAGACAAGTTCTCTTACTGACCGCAGCAGTGTTTATATTTTTTACCGCTGCCGCAAGGGCACAAATCGTTTCTGCCGACTTTTTCTTTGTTTACTTTTGGTTTTTTCACAGGAGCTTCATCGCCATGGGATGCTTCCAGAATGTCGGTACGTTCTTTTGGTTTTTCCACGATAGCAACACGGAAAATCAGACGAATGGTTTCGTACTGAATTTCGTACATCATCTGCTGGAACATGTCGAACGCTTCGTTTTTGTATTCATCAACCGGGTTGCGTTGTGCATAGGCACGCAGGTTAATACCCTGACGCAGCTGATCCATAGCATCTAAGTGTTCCATCCATTTGATATCTACGTTTTTCAGCAGAATCAGACGCTCTACTTCGTGGAACTGGTCGCTGCCCAGCTCTTCTTCACGCTGATGGTAACGGCCCAGAGCTACTTCTTTTAAGTAAGCAGCCACTTCCGGTTTTTCCATTTTGAGAATTTTTTCTTTGTTAATCGGCTCAGGCAGAGCAAATGCTTCCACCATACGCTGCTGCAGTAAATCTAAATCCCATTCTTCCGGATATTTACCCGCTGCGGAGATTTCCTCCAGAATGGTTTCGGCAATGGTTTCTACCATGCTCTGCAGGCTCGCGCTCATATTTTCGCCCATCAGAATCTGACGACGCTGCCCGTAAATAACTTCACGCTGCTGGTTCATTACGTTGTCGTATTCCAGAACGTTTTTACGGATTTCGAAGTTGCGAACTTCCACGCGTTTCTGCGCGGTTTCGATACTCTTGGAAATCATTTTATTTTCGATTGGCATATCATCGTCCATACCGATTTTATCCATAATGCCGGTAATGTTATCTGCACCGAAACGACGCATTAAATCGTCTTCTAACGAGATATAGAACTGAGTAAAACCAGGGTCACCCTGACGACCGCTTCGACCGCGCAGCTGATTATCGATACGGCGTGCTTCATGACGCTCGGTACCAATGATGTATAAGCCGCCTAAGCCTTTTACGCCCTCGCCCAGCACAATGTCAGTACCACGACCAGCCATATTGGTTGCGATGGTTACGGTATTCGGCTGACCGGCTAATGCTACAATTTCAGCCTCTTTATCATGATATTTTGCATTTAACACCTGATGCGGAATGCCTCTGCGTTTTAACAGCTCACTCAGGAATTCGGAAATCTGAATGGATACGGTACCAACCAGCACAGGCTGTCCCGCCTGGTAACGTTCTACCACTTTTTCCACGATTGCTTTGTATTTCCCCATCTGAGTACGGTAAACAACATCCGGACGGTCCTCACGAACAACCGGTTTGTTGGTTGGGATAATTACAACATCCATACCGTAAATGCCGCGGAATTCATCTTCCTCGGTTTTTGCAGTACCGGTCATACCAGCCAGTTTGTTATACATACGGAAGTAGTTCTGGAAGGTGATGGTCGCTAATGTCTGCGATTCTTTCTCGATTTTTACGCCTTCTTTTGCTTCAATCGCCTGATGCAGACCTTCGCTGTAACGGCGGCCAAACATTAAACGGCCGGTAAATTCGTCTACGATGATAACCTGGTCATCTCTTACTACGTAATCGCGATCGCGTTTCATGATAACATGAGCACGCAGACCCTGATTTACGTGATGCGCCAGCTCCATGTTGCTCTCATCGGCCAGGTTTTCGATACCCAGCAGTTTTTCCACATGGGAAACCCCTTCTTCGGTCAGCATAACATTTTTTGCTTTTTCATCTACAGTATAATCTTCTTCTGCACGCAGACGCGGAATCAGTTTGGACACCACGGTGTAATAATCTTTTGGTTTTTCGGCAGGGCCGGAAATAATTAACGGTGTTCTAGCCTCGTCGATGAGGATACTGTCCACCTCGTCCACCAGCGCATAGTTCAGTTCACGCTGTACCATATTTTCCGGATGCATAACCATATTATCACGCAGATAGTCAAAGCCAAACTCATTGTTGGTACCATAGGTAATATCCGCTGCATACGCTTCTTTTCTCTGGTTAAAGTCCAGACCATGTACAATTAAACCTACACTTAAGCCCAGGAAATTATACAGTTTCCCCATCTGTTCGCTGTCACGGGTAGCCAGATAGTCATTGACTGTAATAACGTGAACCCCTTTACCGGTTAATGCATTCAGATATACCGGCAGAGTAGCCACTAAAGTTTTCCCTTCCCCGGTTTTCATTTCTGCAATACGGCCCTGGTGCAGCACCACGCCGCCCATCATCTGTACATCAAAATGACGCATGCCTAATACACGGGTAGATGCTTCACGCACAACCGCATAGGCTTCCGGCAGAATCTGATCCAGAGTTTCCCCTTTTGCCAGACGGGATTTAAATTCATCGGTTTTTGCGCGCAGAGCCTCATCAGAAAGTTTGCTCATTGCATCAGCAAAGCTGTTAATCTGCGCCACATATTTATCCAGTTTCTTTATATCTTTTTTGGTATCGTTATTTTCAATAAAGCTTCGTAAAAATTCAAACGCCATCGAAATTAACCCTCCTTAATATTCTGGGTTCTAAACCATAACCTATATTATAACACACCCAGCCCTCGCTTGAAACAGTATTTCATGTAAAAAATACCTTATTGAC